>JABFRE010000204.1 GCA_013141325.1 Novosphingobium sp. | reverse complement strand
AGGGTGGGGGTCATGGTCGGGGCCGAAACGACGGAAACCGGGCAGCGCGCGGCTGCGGCATCCTGCGCGGCATCGTATTGCCAGTCGAGCAGCGCCTGCTCGGCCTCGGCGGTCCAGGCAGCGGTACTGTCAAGCCGGAACAGCGGCGCGCTGGTCTCGGGGCGGCTGGCGGTCAGCACCACCGTAGTGCCGTTGCGCTGCCACTGCCCCCCGGCCTGCTGATCGACCGCGCCGTAGGACATGTACCATTCAAAGCGGCCATCGGCGCGCAGCAAGAGCTCCGATCCGGTCTCGCGAATGCCTGAAAGATAATAGTGGCCGACCAGCGCTGGATCGGCGCCATCCTGCGCGGTCAGCGGGGCCGCGCAGAGCGCAAGCCAGAGCGACGCGGCCAGGCGCAGGGGGTTTAACGCATTGCCCTTCATGGCCTGGGGCTAGGCCGCCCGTGGGCGCTTGTCACCCGCTCTTTGCCTGTGCGGCCGCGTAGGCTTCCTTGTATTCGTCGCGCAGCAGCCGCTTGTAGAGCTTGCCGGTAAGCTCGCGCGGGAGCGCTTCGCGAAAGTCGATCTGGCGGGGCATTTTCACCCGGCTGAGCTGGGGGGCAAGATAGGCAGCCAGCTCTTCGGCCAGTTCGGGCGTGGCCTCGCCCATGTCCATCGGCTGGACCACCGCGACCACGCGCTCGCCCATGTCGGGGTCGGGCGCGCCGATCACTGCGGCGTCGGCGACCTTGGGGTGGGTGATCAGCAGGTTCTCGATCTCTTGCGGATAAATGTTCACCCCGCCGCTGATGATCATGAAACTCTTGCGGTCGGTCAGGAACAGATAGCCGTCGGGGTCCATGTAGCCGACATCGCCCAGGCTGGACCAGCCGTGCTTGTTCTTCGCATCGGCGGTCTTGGCGGGATCGTTGTGGTATTCGAACGGGGTCATTCCCTCGGTCGGTTCGAAAAACACCTGGCCTTCGGTGCCGGGGGGAACCTCGTCGCCGTTTTCATCGCAGATGTGCAGGATTCCCGACAGCGCCTTGCCGACCGAGCCCGGGTGCGCGAGCCAGTCCTGGCTGGTGATGAAGGTCGATCCGTTGCCTTCGGTCCCGGCGTAGTATTCGAACAGGACCGGCCCCCACCATTCGATCATCGCCTGCTTGACCGGTACCGGGCACGGCGCGGCGGCGTGGATTGCGCATTTGAGCGTGGAGACATCGTACTTCGCGCGCACTTCGGGCGGCAGTTTGAGCATCCGCACGAAATGGGTGGGCACGAACTGGCTGTCGGTGATCCTGTACTTCTCGATCGCGGCCAGCGCGGCTTCGGGATCGAATTTTTCCATCACCACCACCGTGCCGCCGATTTTGTGCACGGTCATCGACCAGCGCAGCGGCGCGGCGTGATAGAGCGGGGCGGGGGACAGATAGACCGCGTCCTGATTGATCCCATAGGCAGCCATCGCCAGCTGGACCAGCACGTTGGTGGAATCGATCGCCGGGTCTTCGGGTAGCGGGATCTTGACCCCCTTGGGCTGCCCGGTGGTGCCGCTGGAGTAGAGCATGTCGACCCCCGCGCGCTCATCGCGAATCGGGTTGGCGGGCATCGCGGCGATCGCGCTTTCGGCATCAGCGTCGAAGCGAAGCTGAGGAACCTGCGGGGCCAGCTCCGCCACAGCGTCCATGGTCGGGGCGAGGTAGGCCGAGGAGAACAGCAGCTTCGCCCCGCTGTCTTCCAGAATATAGGCAATCTCTGGCGCGGTCAGGCGGCTGGAAATGCCGACATAGTGCACGCCCGCACGCTGGAAGCCCCAGGTCAGGCAGAAGAACCACGGGTGGTTCTCAAGGCACAGCGCCACGGTATCGCCAATCCCGATGCCACGCGCGCGCAGCAGCTGGGCCACCTGGTTGGAGCGCGCATCAAGCTTGGCATAGCTGATAACCTCGCCGCTGCCAGCCATGATGATCGCGGGCTTGTCCGGGTTGGTCGTGGCGTGGATCGACGGATGCATGGCCTCTCGCTCTCTCTCGATGGCGGTCACGAATGCCGCCTTGCCAAGGGTTTAACCGAACGGTTAAATCGCGGCAAAGGAAAAGTGCGAAAGACGCGGCGTGCCGCATAAGGAAAGGGCGGCGCTTTCGCGCCGCCCCACTTCCAGCATCCTCCCGAAGCTGGACCCGGTCCGGATCTCAGTCCGGTACCGGACGAATTCTCTCAGTCCTCGTCGCCTTCACCCATGGCGCCCTGGCCGGATACCGCCGCGAGCTGGGCGGGACGGCTGCCTTCGCCCTGCAGATAGGGCACCGGGTTGACCGCAGCGCCGGCGATGCGGACTTCGTAATGCAGGTGCGGGCCGGTCGAACGACCGGTCGAGCCGACATAACCGATCACATCGCCCTTGTGCACGGCCTGGCCGGCAGCAACGTTGATCCGCGACATGTGGCCATAGCGGGTCTGGATATCGGCGCCGTGCTCAAGGCTGACGTAGAGACCATAGCTCGAGAAGCGTTCAGCCTTGCTGACCACGCCGTCGGCAGTCGCAAAGATCGGAGTGCCGGTCGGCATCGCCAGGTCAATGCCCTTGTGGCCGCGACGACCGCCCAGAACCGGGTGGATCCGCATGCCAAATCCGCTGGTCAGCGCTGCACCGGCAACGGGCATGCGTGAAGGGATCGAAACACCCTTGGGACGGAAGGCGGTGGCCGAAACGGCGCCCGCGTTCGAGGTGATGCTGCCCTTGTCGAGCGACTTCCAGCTGGAGAACAGCCGGCGGAATTCCTCGTCACCGTTCTGGGCAGAGCTCTTGGCGGCCTGCGCGGCGCGCAGCGGCGCGGTCACGTCGGCAGACGCGGCACTGCTGTTGGCCACGGCGGGCGTAGCAAAACCCAGGCTGGCAAGAGCGGCAACGGAGCCGGCAACAGCGCGGAACTGGGTAAAAATCGAAATCGCGACCACTAAATCTACCTTATTTTTTCGAACCCGAAGGACTGTGCTTCCCCCGAACCGGCGCGCCCTGAAGTGCGTCGGCGAACTGCAATTGAGATGGTCGGAACCCCCCGCCGTCTCGTGTGATTGGCGGTCTGGCGGCTAAAAGTTAACTAGGCAACACCGGCATAGAGAGAGCGCGACAAACCGGCTGCGGAACGCGCCGAGTCGTTGAACGGCGGCTTAACGGAGCCCCGAAAGTGGCGCTCAACCAGCCTTTTCCAGAGGATTTCCGCGGATTCGCCGCGGCGTTCACACACTGCGGTGAAATGCGTTGCGCCGAAACGAACGTGGCGGATTTCGTCGTCAAGGATTCGTTGCAGGATTCGCGCGCCGTTTTCATCGCCGCTCGCGCGCACGCGCTCCAGCGTGGCGGGTGTAACATCGAGTGCGCGCGCCTCCAGCACCATCGGCACCACGGCAAGGCGCGCGCCGACATCGTGCGCGGTTTCGCGCGCCGCATCCCACAGCCCGCCGTGCGCAGGCAGCGCCCCATAGCGGCTGCCCAGGGTGCGCAGCTTGCGGGCGGCGAGTTCGAAATGCATCGCTTCGTCGGCAGCGACGCTGAGGAAGTCGCTCACGAACTGTCGGCCCATGCCCGCACCGAATCGCCCGGCCATGTCGAGCGCGAGGTCGATCGCGACGAATTCGATGTGAGCCAGTGCGTGCCACAGCGCGATTCGGCCGCGTTCGGAATGGCCGCGTCCGCGCTTGGGCATCTGGCTGGGCGGGAGCAGTGCGGGCTCGCCCGGGCGCCCGGGTTCATTCGGCATGGCCACGTCAAAGACAAAGTCCAGCCGGTCCGCCCCCCAGTCGCGCGCGGTGGCGCGGGCAGCCAGAGCTTTGGCGCGGGGGTCCGTTTCGAGCAGCGCGGCGCGGATCGCCGCAGCGAGGGTGGTCACAGCGCCTTCGCGGCCTCCAGCACTTCGGCGGCGTGGCCCTTGACCTTTACCGTGGTCCAGACCCGCGCGATCCGGCCGTCGGGGCCGATCAGCAGGGTGGTGCGCACCATGCCCATGTAGCTGCGGCCGTAGTTCTGCTTCTCGGTCCAGATCCCCAGCGCGTCGGACAGTCCGCCCTCTGCCGCGTCGGTGGCAAGCGGGGCGGTCAGGCCGTACTTGGTGATGAATTTGGCATGCCGGGCGGGCGGGTCCTTGCTGATTCCCAGCAGGGCAATTCCGGCCGTGGCAAACGCGCCGGACAGGCTTGAAAAATCCTGGTTCTCGACCGTGCAGCCCGGCGTATCGTCCTTGGGATAGAAGAACAGTACCGCCTTGCGCCCGGCAAAGTCGGACGGTTTGACCACAGTGCCGTCGGGCGCGGTCAACGGCAGGTCGGGCAGGGCTGTGCCCACGGTTGCGGATGCGTTCATCGGTTCAACTCCAGGTCTTCGCCAAAGGTTGCGGCCCAGCACGCCGCGACCACGGCGCGGGCATCGGCAAGCACGGCCATCGCCTCGCCCCAATCGCCGCATTGGCAGGCCTTGGCAAGCACGGCCCGCGCGGCAAGGGAGGGTTCGTGCGCGTCGGGGGCCAGCAGCCGGGCGGCAATCAGGAAGCGGGCCAGCATGGCATGCGCGGTGCGCAGCGCAGCGGGAACCAATCCAGCGTCGGCAAGTTGCGCCAGCGCCCCCGGCAGCGACGGCACCAGCCCGGTGCCGTCACGCAATTGCAGGAAGTGGGCGATGAATTCGATATCGACCAGTCCACCGCGCATCAATTTGACGTCGAGCGGCCCCTTGTCGGGCTTGTGCCGGGCCATTTCGCCGCGCATGTGCAGCACGTCGGTGCGCAGCTTGGCGGAATCGCGCGGGACGGTCAGTACCTCGCGGACGATGCGTTCCGCCTCCCGCCGGTCGTCCGGCTGGCCATGCAGCACCCGCGCCCGGGCCAAGGCCATATGTTCCCAGGTCCACGCCGATTCGTGCTGGTACCGCGCAAAGCTGTCCAGGCTGACCGCCAGCGGCCCCTGCGCGCCCGAGGGGCGCAGGCGCGTATCGACCTCATACAGCGCGCCCTCGGCGGTCGGCACCGACAGCGCGGCGCTGATCCGCTGGGCCAGACGGTTGTAATACAGCGTCGCCCCAAGCGGTCGCGACCCGTCACTTTCGGCGGCGGAATCGCCGCTGAACAGGAATACCAGATCGAGGTCCGATGCGTGGGTCAGCACGCCGCCGCCCAACCGGCCATAGCCCATCACAAGCATCGCGCTGCCCGCGATCCGGCCGTGGGCGCGGGCGAATTCGGCGGCGGCGGCATCGGCCAGCACAGTCAGCGCGGCCTCGGCCACCCGGCAAAGGCCCTGCCCGATCTCCAGCGGATCGCGCGCGCCTTCAATCAGTTGGACGCCCAGCGCAAAGCGCCGCTCGCCCACCTTGCGGCGGACCCGGTCAAGCAGGCGCTCGTAATCGTCGCCGTCCTCGCCCCGGGCGAATTCGGCGGCCAGCGCTTCGACGGCGGGCGGGAGATCGAAGGCGCTGGCATCGATCAACGGATCGAGCAGGTCGGCGCGCCGGGCGAGGGCATCGGCCAACGGCGCGGCCAGGCTGAGGATCCGGGCGAGCAGCTCGAGCAGCGCGGGCCGCGCCTCCAGCAGCCGGAACAGGTTGACCGCGCTGGGCAGGTTGCCCAGCAGCTCTTCCCAGCGCAGCACTGCGCGCATCGGTTCGGGCGCAGCGGCAAAGGCGCTGAGCAGTGGCAGCTGGATCGCTTCGAAGGCGGCGCGTCCCGCTTCGCTGCGCAGCGCACGCAATTTGCCCAGCCGCCAGCCTTCGATCCGGGCCGACAGCGCCGCCGGATCGGCAAAGCCCAGCCGGCCCAGCTCGTCTTCCAGGGCATCGCCCTGCGGCGCGGCGACCAGCGTGGGAGCGCCGGGATCGTGGCCGTGCTGGGCGATCAGGGTGTCATAGCGCGCGCCGACCGCATCGGTGATCGCCTCGAGTTCGGCCACCAGCGCGGCGCCGTCCTCAAGTCCGTCGAGCCGGGCGACGGCGTCGAGCGCGGCGGAATCGAGCGGCAGGCTGTGGGTCTGCTGGTCGGCCACCATTTGCAGCCGGTGTTCCAGTTGACGCAGCCGGTCATAGCTGTCGCCCAGCACCAGCGCGTCGTCCGGATCGACCAGTCCGGCCGCCGCCAGCGCATCGAGGCTGGCCCGGGTGCCGCGCAGCCGCAGCGCAGGGTTGCGGCCGCCGTGGATCAGCTGATGGGTCTGGGCGAAGAATTCGACCTCGCGGATCCCGCCCCGCCCTTTCTTGAGGTCGAAGCCGGGACCGGGGCGCTGCGGGCCGGAAT
>JABFRE010000236.1 GCA_013141325.1 Novosphingobium sp. | reverse complement strand
GACCCCGAACTCGGCCCCGCCCTGCGCGCCGCCGGGGTAAGCCTGATCCGCCTCGCCACGCCGACCACCGACGCGGCGCGGCTGCCTGCGGTTCTGGAGGGGTCGAGCGGGTTCCTCTATTACGTCTCGGTCGCCGGGATTACCGGGATGCAGCAGGCCGCCCAGGCCAGCATTGACGAGGCGGTGGCGCGGATCAAGCAGCACGCCACCATCCCCGTCGCGGTCGGCTTCGGCGTCCGCACGCCCGACCAGGCGGCAGCGATCGCCAGGGTCGCGGACGGCGTGGTGGTCGGCTCGGCACTGGTCGATCTGGTCGCCCAGCACGGTGCGAATGCCGCTGGCCCGGTGCGCGAACTGACGCGCGCGCTCGCTGACGCAGTGCATTCGGCGCGCTCGGGTTAGTTCACGCCGAGGCGCAGAGAAGAAAGTGGAGACGCAGAGATCTCGCGCTTGCGGCGAAGCCGCTCTCCATTCACCGGTGGCGATTGACGCGAGGCCCGCATGAGAGGCCGCCTTCGGCGGATGGCGCAACCCCTCTGCGCCTCTGCTTTCTTCTCTGCGCCTCTGCGTGAACCCCCTTTTTCCTTTTTCTCCCCACTCGCAAAGCCCGAAACAACGCGCTAAGGCCTTCGGCATGAGCTGGATCGACCGCGTTCGCAAAGCGCTTCCTTTTCAGGACAAGCGCGACACGCCTGACAACCTGTGGATCAAGTGCCCTTCGTGCAGCGAGATGCTGTTCACCAAGGAGTACGAGGAAAACCTGAGCGTCTGCCCCCGGTGTGAGCATCACGGGCGGATCGGCGCCGATGCGCGCTTTGCCCAGCTGCTGGACGCGGGGTTCGCGGTGCTGCCCAGCCCCAAGGTCAAGGAAGACCCGCTGAAGTTCCGCGACAGCAAGAAGTACCCGGACCGGCTGAAGGCCGCCCGCGCCGCCAATCCCCACCCCGATGCCCTGACCAATGCCGCCGGAGCGATCGACGGCCATGCCTGCGTGCTGGGCGTGCAGGACTTTGCCTTCATGGGCGGATCGATGGGCATGGCGGTGGGCGCGGCTTTCGTTGCCGGGGCCGAGCGCGCGATCAAGGACAAGTGCGCCTATGTGATCTGCACCGCTGCCGGCGGCGCGCGGATGCAGGAGGGCATTCTCAGCCTGATGCAGATGCCCAAGGCCACTGTCGCGATCAGCCGCCTCAAGCGCGCGGGACTGCCCTACATCGTCGTGCTGACCGATCCGACCACCGGCGGGGTGACCGCCAGCTATGCCATGCTGGGCGATGTCCACATTGCCGAACCGGGCTGCCTGATCGGCTTTGCCGGCCAACGGGTGATCCAGGACACGATCCGTGAAAAGCTGCCCGAAGGGTTCCAGCGCGCGGAGTATCTGCACGAGCACGGCATGGTCGACATGGTGATCCACCGTCGCGACCTGAAAGCGACGCTGGCCAGCGTGCTGGACTACCTGGGCGCGGCGCGGGCGGCGTAAATCGCCGATGCGCGACTTCGCGATTTCGGACAATCCGCGCGTCCAGGCGCAGCTTGATCGGCTCGGCAGGCTCAGCCTGCCGCAGGGACGGATCGGGCTGGAGACCATCCACGCCCTGCTCGCGCGTCTCGGCAATCCAGAACGCGATCTGCCCCCGGTGTTTCACGTCGCCGGGACCAACGGCAAAGGCAGCACCTGCGCCTATCTGCGAGCGATGCTCGAAGCTGAGGGCTGCACCGTCCACGCCGCAACCAAGCCGCACCTGGTGCGCTATAACGAGCGGATTCGCATAGCCGGAACGCTGATCGGGGACGACCTGCTGGCCGATCTGCTTAAGGACGTGCTGGATGCCGGGGCCGACCTTGCCCCCAGCTTCTTCGAGGTGACTGCGGCGGCCACCTTTCTGGCCTTTCACCGCATTCCCGCCGATGTCTGCGTGATCGAGGTCGGCCTGGGCGGGCGGTTCGATGCGACCAACGTGCTCGACGGACAGGCCGCCTGCGGGATCGCCACGCTGGGGATCGATCACGAGGCCTTCCTGCTGGTACCGGAAGACGGCGTGCCGGGCGATCCACTGTGCCGGATCGCATTTGAAAAGGCCGGGATAGCCCGCCCCGGCGTGCCACTGGCGACCCAGACTTACAGTGCGGAGGTGACCAAGACCGTGCTGGAACAGGCCATGAAGGTCGGCGCGCGCACCGCGATCCGCGGCCTTGACTGGTTTGCCGAAGTCGGCGGCGATGGCATCGCCTATCGCGACCGCCACGGAGAACTGACCCTGCCCCTCCCCGCCCTCGCCGGAAGCCATCAGGCTGACAATGCCGCGCTGGCGGCGGCGATGCTGCGCCACCAGACACAGGTTGCGGTTTCGGCAGCCGCCATGGCCCACGGCATTCGCTCCGCACGCTGGCCGGCCCGGTTGCAACTGCTGGGCGATGGCCCGCTGACCGCGCTGGTGCCGGGGCGCCGGGTCTGGCTGGACGGCGGGCACAATGCCGATGCCGGGCTGGCGATTGCCCGGCACTTTTCCGGCGCACCGCCGTTCCACCTTGTGACCGGAATGCTGTCGAGCAAGGACCCCGCCGCGATCGTTGCACCGCTGAGGGGGCAATTGCTCAGCCTGTCGGTAGTTCCGGCGCCGGGGCACGAGGCGCACAGCCCGGACGCGATCGCCGCCCACGCCGATCTGCCGGTGCGCGCCTTTGGCGATATCACTGCCGCGCTCGGCGCTTTGCCGCCCGCAGGCGACGTGCTGATCGCCGGATCGCTCTATCTGGCGGGCGAAGTGCTGCGGCTCAACCGGGAGATTCCGGACTGATCAGCTTGCGGTTTCGGCGTCGCCGTCCTTGCCGCCACCAGCCGAACCCATTGCAGCGTCGACCAGCCCCGAACGGCTCATCCACCAGAACAGCACGATTCCGGGGACGGCGATCGCGGTGGTCAGGAGGTAGAAGTTAACATAGCCGGTGGATTCGATCAGCCCGCCGGCGGTCGTCCCGGTCACGAACCGGCCGACGACGCTGGCTCCGGCGGAAATCAGCGCGTATTGGGCGGCCGTGAACCGAAGATCGCAGAGGGCCGAAAAGTAAGCCACCACCACGACCCCGCCATAGCCCGAGGCAATGTTTTCAAATCCAATAGCTGCGGCCATCCCCAGGTTGGAATGACCCGCTGCCGCCAGGGCTGCAAAGCTCAGGTTCGACACGCACATCAGCACCAGCGACAGCAGGACCGAGCGCTTCAATCCAAGCTTGGCATAGGCCACACCGCCGATGAACACCCCGATCAGATAGGCCCAGAAGCCAACGCCGACGTCGTAGAATGCGATTTCGTCGTTGCTGAACCCTAGGTCGTCGAACAGCAGGCGAAAGGTCAGATTGGCCAAGGTATCGCCGATCTTGTGGACCAGAATGAACAGCAGCACGAGCGCCGCGCCCTGCCGCTGGAAAAATTCGGCAAACGGTCCGGCCACTGATGCCCATGCCTCGCCCAACCCCTTGCGGGCCTTGGGTTCCTGATGCCGTGGCGGTTCACCCAGGGCCAGCGCCGTCAGCATTGCCGGCAGAGCGAAGGAAGCGCAGGCGATGTAGGCCATCGACCAGTCCGCACGGGCCGCAACGAACAATGCCAGTGCACCGGCTCCAGCCGATCCTATCCGCCATCCGTACTGCGACATCCCTGAGCCCGTGCCCAACTGGTGCGGCTTGAGCGTCTCGATCCGGTAGGCGTCGATCACGATGTCAAACGTTGCACCGGCAGCGCCCACCAGAATCGCGCAGGTTGCGGTCCACGCGATGTCGGCATGCGGATCGACCAGCGCCAGATTGACTACCGCAGCAATGACCAGAACGCCGGCAACCAGCATCCACGAAACTCGCTGCCCCATGCGCCCGATCACCGGCAGATGGACCCCGTCTACCAGCCAGGCCCACAGGAATTTCAGGTTGTAGACAAGGAATGCCAGGGTGAAGGCGGTTACGGTCTTCTTGTCGATGCCGTCCTGGGCCAGACGGGTCGTCAGAGTGGCTCCGATCATCGCATAGGGAAATCCCGAAGAAATCCCGAGAAAGAACGCCGCCAGCGACTCCTTCTCCATGTATGGCTGCAAGGCCGGAACGCGCCGCGCCAGCACTGCGATCAGCACCACCGCAATCAGGATCACCACCAGCGTCGTCGACATGCCCGCTCCCCGCAGTCAGATTTGCCGCGAACCTAGCGGGGATTTGCGCTATGACCAGACCCCATGGAGAGGACTGCCACTTTGCCGGGGACAACCCCGACGCCCGGCCAGCTTGCCCTGGCGCGCCAGATCGCCGAGGGCTGCACCCGCGCCAATCACGGCGTCACGACGGTCCCGGCGTCGGCCTATACCGACCCGGCGTATTGGGCGCGCGAGAAGGCGCTGCTGTTCGATCGCGCGCCGCAGGTGCTGTGTCCTTCGGCGCTGCTGCCCCAGCCCGGCATGGCAGTGCCACACGATGCCACCGGGCGGCCCTTGCTGATCACCCGCGATGGCGACGGGGCGGCCCATGTGTTCGTCAACGTCTGCCGCCACCGCGGCACGCGGCTGGTCGAAGGGCAGGATGTCCAGTGTTCAAAGCGGATGACCTGCCCCTATCACGCCTGGACCTATGCGCTCGACGGTCGGCTGCTGGCGCTGCCCCGGCCCGAGACGTTTCCGGGGCTCGACAAGGCAGACTTCGGTCTGGTCGAGCTGCCGAGCTGCGAGGCTGGCGGGCTGATCTGGTACGCGCCGCAACACGAGGGCGACTTTACCCACGCCCGCGAACTGGGTGCCGACTTCGATGCTCTTGCACTGCGCGATCTGCACCTGTTCCGCCGCCATACCCATGACGTGCCTGGCAACTGGAAGCTGATCATGGATGCCTTCCTGGAAAGCTACCACGTCGCCCGGCTCCACGCCGCCACCATCGGTCCGTTCTTCAGGGACGGGGTCACCAGCGGCGACCAGATCGGTCCGCACCAGCGCAGCCTGGTCTGCCGCGCCGAGGAGCTGGACGGGGTCGATCTGACCGACATGGCGGCGCTGCGCCGGATCGGCACCTTCGCCTATCAGCTGTTCCCGGCGACCGTGCTGGTCATCAGCCCCGATTACATCAACGTATTGGCGCTGTGGCCGCAGGGGCATGACCGCACCCTGGTCGAAGATTTCATGCTGATCCCCGAAGAGCCCAAGACGGACAAGGCGCAAAGCCACTGGGAGCGCAGCTGGCAGCTGCTCGATGGCGGGGTGTTCGGCAGCGAAGATTTTCGCGCCGCCGCGCTGGGCCAGCAGGGTCTGGAGAGTGGTGCGGTGCAAGTCATCACGCTGGGCACACTGGAAACCGGGATCCGCCGCTTCCACGAAATCTGCGAGGAGCAGATGGAATTGGCCGAGGGGTGACGCGGGCCGCGCGCTCGCGTATGGGCCGCGCATGACAAATCCCGACGCTCCCCGTGAGGGTGACCGCATTGCCAAACTCCTGGCCCGCGCCGGCGTGGCCAGCCGCCGCGAGGTTGAGCGGATGATTGCCGACGGCCGCGTCAGGATCGGCGAGGAGACGGTCACCACCCCGGCCACACTGCTGACTTCACTCAGGGGCGTGTCGGTGGACGGAAAACCGGTGAAGGCGGCCGAACCGACCCGGCTGTTCGCGTTTCACAAGCCCGCTGGACTGATCACTGCGGAACGCGATCCGGCCGGGCGCCCGACGATCTACACCGCGCTGCGCAACGCACTGCCCGCCACTGCCGGGCGGGTGATGCCGGTGGGGCGGCTGGACTTCAACACCGAAGGGCTGCTGCTGCTGACCAACGACGGCGCGCTCAAACGGGCGATGGAGCTGCCCTCCAGCGGAATCCCGCGTACCTACCGCGCCCGCACCTTTGGCACTGTCACCCAGGATCAACTAGAAGCGCTGATCGAAGGGGTGGAAATCGACGGGATGCAGTACGGCAAGATCGACGCCAACATGGAACGCTCCACCGGGCGCAACCAGTGGATCGAAGTGACCATTACCGAAGGCAAGAACCGCGAAGTGCGCCGCGTGCTGGAACACCTAGGGCTGGAGGTCAGCCGGCTGATCCGCACCGCCTATGGCCCGTTCCAGCTGCTCGATCTGCCGCGCGGCGCGGCGGTGGAAATCCGCACGGCCGATGTCGAGCGGTTCGCCGCCAGCCTGCTGGGCAAGGATCGTCCCGCCGCCCCGCGCAGCGCGCCCGATCAGGCTCGCGCCCGGATCAAGCGCACCAAGCCAACGGGCCCGCGCACGGCGGCCGCGCCTTCGCGCCCCACGGGTGGACCGC
>JABFRE010000074.1 GCA_013141325.1 Novosphingobium sp. | reverse complement strand
GTCTGCGCCGCAAGGCCGAGCGCGAGGTCAAGCGCAAGACCGCGACCAACGCCCGCAAGCTGCGCCTGCCGGGCAAGCTGACCGACTGCACCGGCGAAGGCGATGCCGAGACCGAGCTGTTCATCGTTGAAGGCGACAGCGCCGGCGGCAGCGCCAAGCAGGCCCGCGACCGCAAGACCCAGGCGATCCTGCCGATCCGCGGCAAGATCCTCAACGTCGCCAGCGCCACCGCCGACAAGATCCGCGCCAACAGCGAGATCGCCGACCTTGGCCTGGCGCTGGGCTGCGGCTTTCGCAAGGACTGCAACACCGACCATCTGCGTTACGACCGGATCATCATCATGACCGACGCCGATGTCGATGGCGCCCATATCGCGACCCTGCTGATGACCTTCTTCTTTCAGGAAATGCCCGAGGTGGTCCGGCGCGGGCATCTCTACCTTGCCCAGCCGCCGCTCTACCGCCTGACGGCGGGCAAAGAGAGCGCCTATGCCCGCGACGACGCCCACCGGGCCGAGCTGGAAGCCACGCAGTTCAAGGGCAAGAATGTCGACGTCGGCCGGTTCAAGGGGCTGGGTGAAATGAACCCCCAGCAGCTGCGCGAAACCACGATGGACCCGGCCAAGCGCAGCCTTGTGCGGATCACCCTGCCCCCCGAATACGAAGGCCGTGCCGCAGTGAAGGACTTGGTCGACCGCCTGATGGGTCGCGATCCGGCGCAACGGTTCATGTTCATCCAGAACCGCGCGGGGGAAATCGATCCTGAGATGATCGATGCCTAGCGGACGCTGATCTCGTCGGCGTTGAAGATCGTCATCACCGGAGCCGCAACGGCCATCCTGCCCATCGCCTTCACGAATCCCCCCGATTCCGGCACGGCAAAGTGGGCCTTGACGGCATCCATATCCGCCCACTCCTCAACGAAGACGATCCGGTGCGGATTTTCGGCGTCGATGTGGCAGTTGTGCGCCACGCAACCCGGCTCGCCGCGCGAGCGCTGCGAATGCTCGCGGCCAAGCCGAAGGGCTTCGTCGATGCAGGCGGGGCGGATTGTGGCGCTGCCAGTGATGATGATCATGGACTCGCCTTACCACGCGCGGCACAAGTCGGCAGGCAATTTGGTTCATTGCCCCGTCAGATTCCGATGTTACAGTGTAACATGAAACAGGAGAGGGAACTTGCCCATGATCCGCCGCTCACTCGCCGCTGCAACCGCCGCCATCGCCCTTGCATCGCCTGCGCTGGCTGAGCCCGGGATCGACATCACGATCTATGCCGACAACCAGGCGCTCGTACAGGATACCCGCCAGATCACCTTCACGGGTCAGCGCCAGAAGATCGAATTCAAAAACGTGTCAGCCCAGATCCGGCCCGAAACCGCGTCGCTCAACACCGCAGATTTGCGGATTATCGAACAGAACTTCGATTACGATCTGCTCTCGCCCGCCAAGATCATGGAAAATGCCGTCGGTCAGACGATCACGCTGGTCCGCACCAATCCCGCAACCGGCGCAGAGACGCGCGAGCAGGCGGTGGTGCTGGCGGCCAACGGCGGCGTGGTGCTGCAGATCGGCAGCCGGATCGAGGTGCTGCGCGACGATGGCCTGCCGGTGCGGGTGATCTTCGACAAGGTGCCGCCGAACATGCGCGCCGATCCGACGCTGTCGATCACGGTCGAGGCCGGAGCCGGAACGCGCGAAGCCTCGCTGCGGTACCTGACACCAGGTCTCGGCTGGCGGGCGGACTATGTTGCGCTGTTCGATGAAAAGCAGGGCACGATCGATGTCCAGGGCTGGGTCACGCTCACCAACAATTCGGGCACGACCTATGAGAAGGCCAACACCGTACTGGTCGCCGGCAATCCGCGGCTGATCGGCCAGGGCGGCGGCTATCGCGGCTATGAGCCGTCCGACGACACGCTGGTTGAAGCCGGAACCGAAAGCGGCACCCGCCAGCGTCTGGGCGACTATTACCTCTATCCGCTTGCCGAGCGGACCACGATCGCCAATCTCCAGACCAAGCAGGTCAGCTTCCTCGACGTTCACGGCGCTCCCGCCACGCACGGCTACGAGGCGAAATTCGGCTGGATGCAGACCTCGGACAGCCCGATCAGCGCGGCCACGGTCTATCAGTTCAGCAATTCGGCCAAGGGCGGGCTTGGCGATCAGCTGCCTGCCGGGATTGTGCGGTTCTATCTCAAGGACACCCGCGGCGAGGCCCAGTTCATCGGCGAGCACGCGATCGGCCACACCCCGATGGGATCGAAACTGTCGATCAGCACCGGCGATGCCTTCGACGTCAAGGTGCAGCCCGTGGTCGAAAGCCGCACCAGGGTGAATTCCAGCCGCTGGAAGACCGCGATGCGCTATACGCTGACCAACGCCCTGCCCAAGTCGGTCAAGGTCCGGGTGGTGCAAGGCGGTCTGTGGGGCGATGTGCGGATTGCCGACGAAAGCCAGAAGAGCGACCGGCTCAATGCCGACGAGGCGGCCTGGACGGTCAGCGTTCCGGCCAACGGCAAGGCCGTGCTCACCGCCACCTTTGACACGCGCTACTGAGCGGGAGCAACCGCTTGCGCGCCCTCCTCGCTTTGACGCTCGCGCTGGGCGGCGCGGCTCCCGCCTTTGCGGGCGACGTGGCTGCGGCCGCGACCAGCGACCTGTCTGTGACGGTCTACCGCGCGCCCAATCGCAACGGCGGTTCGATCCAGCTGAACGCGCTGGGTGGATTTGCGGTGATTACCGAGACCCGCCGGGTTACCCTGCCCGCCGGTGAGAGCCGCCTGCGGTTCGAAGGAGTGGTCGATGGGATCCTGGCCGAAAGCGCGATCATCACCGGGCTGCCCGGCGGGGTGATCGAAAAAAACCGCGATGCTGCTCTGCTTTCACCCTCGGCGCTGATGCGCGCGGCGCTGGGCAAGGTGATCCAGCTCAAGCGCACCAACCCGGTGACCGGCAAGACCATGCTGGTCCCTGCCGAAATCACCGCCGCGAGCGATCAGGGGATCACGGTAAAGGCCGAAGGCGGGATCGAGGCGCTGCGCTGTTCCGGCCTGCCCGAAACCTTCCGCTATTCGAGCGGGGCCGAAGGCCTGTCGGCCCGGCCGACACTGTCGGTGATGACCCGTTCAAAACGCCCGATCACGGCACTGGTGACGCTGACCTACATCGCCGAGGGATTCGACTGGGCGGCCAGTTACACCGCGCAGGTCAGCCCGGACGGCAAGACGTTGAATATCGGCGGGTGGATCACGCTGGCCAATGGCAATTCGGTCAGTCTGGAGGATGCCCGCACCCAGATCGTCGCGGGCGGGCTCAACCGGGCCTACCTCCGGAAATTCATCAACAACCAGCCGCGGGTGCTGGCACGGTGCTGGCCGATGCAGCGGACCCATCAGGTGCCGCGCAAGCCTGAGCAGCCCTATCAGCTGGTGCGCCCCTACCGCCCAGGTGAGGGGTTTGCCGCAGGCGCCATGGACGAGATCATGGTCACTGCGAAGCGGCGCGAAAACAAGCTGATGAGCGTGCCAATGGCGGTCATGGCGCCAGCACCGCCGCCCCCGCCGGCTCCTCACCCGCCTGAGCAGCTGGGGGATCTGAAACTCTACCGCGTGCCGCAGCGCACCACGATTGCCGCGATGCAGATGAAGCAGACCCGGCTGATTGAGCAGCAGGCGGTTCCGGTCGAACGGATCTATACTTTCACGACTCCGGTGATGGGCTGGGGCTATGGCGAACGCAAGGTTCCCGCCACTGCCCTGTTGCGGACCCGCAATGACAAGGCCCACCAGCTGGGATTGCCGTTGCCGGCCGGGTCCTTCGTTGTCCAGCAGGACCAGCTGGGGCGGACGATGCTGGTCGGGCGGCCGGACCTGAAGGATACGGCCGAGGATGAGAAGGTCGAACTGCTGCTGGGCCCTGCTCCCGACGTGACGGTGGCGCGGCGCACCGCCGAGCGGCAGGTGCAGGGCAGCAAGACGGTGACCCGCGAAGAGGTCGAAATCAGCAACGCCGGGTCCGGCCCGATCACCTTCGAGCTGCGTATGCAGCGCTGGGGAACGCAGCGGATTACAGCCACAAACGCCAGGCGCACCGACGATAACGGCATCCCGGTGCTGACGGTCACGGTCCCGGCGAATGACACCCTGACGATGACCTTTTCCGCCACGCAGGAATGACGGTTTGTTGCCCACAATCTTCCGCTTGCCAAACTCTACCTATTTGATAGGCATTAAAGTCTACCGATTCGGTAGATACCTGTGGGAGATTCGTCATGCGCCGTTCTTCTGTATCCCTCCTTGCCCTGGTTGCCCCTGCCCTGATGCTGTCCGCGTGCTCCGCCGAAAAATCGGAGGACGCAGTCGCAGCCGCCTCGGATCCTGCGGCTGAGGCCGCCTCCGGCGTGTCCTCATCGAAAGCAGGCCCGTCCATCGGCGGCGCGGTCGCGCCGGGCGTCGCCTTTACCTACGCCTATGCCTTTTCGCTTCCGGCCAAGGCCATCTCCAGCGTCCAGCAGGAGCACGCTGCGGCGTGCCAGAAGCTGGGCAGCGCCCGCTGCCGGGTCACGGGAATCAACTACGATCAGCCCGGCGAGGATCAGGTATCGGCCCGTACCGATTTCCTGCTCGCCCCCGATATTGCCCACGCCTTCGGCACCGAAGGGATCAAGGCCGTGGAACAGGCCGAGGGCAAGCTTGAGAACGCCTCGGTCAGCGGCGAAAACGCCGGCAATGCGATCAAGCTTTCGCAGCAGGACAGCGCCGCCGTCCAGGCCGAGATCGCGCGGATCGAACTGCGGCTCAAGGCGCCAGGTCTGACCCGGGCCGAGCGGGTTGAGCTGCAGCAGCAGATCGCCGGGCTGCAAGAGCAGCTGCGCGGACAGGCGGTGGAGCGGCGGGCCAAGGAGGCTTCGATCGCCACCACCCCGGTCAGCTTCACCTATGCCAGCGAAGGCCTGATTGGCGGGGGCAACACCTTTGGCCGCGCCGCCGGGGCCTCGTGGAGTAGCGCCAAGACTGTGCTCTCGTTCGTTACTCTGATCGCCGGGGTTGCCCTGCCCTGGGTGCTGCTGATCGGTCTTGCCGTGCTGGCGTGGCGCGGGCTGCGCCGACGCCCGGCTGCGGCCGCCAGCGCTGCGGAGCCCGCCGCGCCGCAATAGCGGGCCGCCGCATTCCTCCCGCGCCAATTCCCCTCCCCTCCCGGCGCGGGAGGAACCGTTTGCCGACGCGCGGCCATATGGCTAGACTGGCCGCCATGCACCGGATTCCGCTCGTGATCGCCGCTCTGGCCGCTGCCCCTGCGGCGCTGGCCCAGCCCGCCCAGCTTGACCTGGAAGCTTTCGCGCGCGCGAACGATGCCGCTGCGGTGATGCAGGGCAAGGCGCCCGCCGACGGCGTGTTCACCGCCGAATTCCTCACCGCCGTTCCGCCGGACAAACTCAAAGCCCTGGCCGATCAGCTGGCAGCACAGAACGGCGCCCTGCTCCGCGTTGAAGCGGTCGAGCAGACCGGGCCTGGCGCCGCGAAATTCGCACTCGTTTACGAACGCGCGCGTGCATCGGCGGTGCTGCGCCTGGATGGCGCCGCGCCCTATCGGATCGCCGGGCTTCGGATAACCGAGGTTACGCCAACCGGCGACACGCCGGAGAAGATCCGGTCCGACTTTGCCGCGCTGCATGGCCGCGCGGGTTTCGCGCTGGTCAAGCTGATGCCCGAGGGGCCGGTGTCGATCGTGGCTGACCGTGCGGATGAACAGTTCGCCATCGGATCTGCCTTCAAGCTGTGGGTGCTTGACGCGCTGGCGCAGGATGTGGCCACGGGCAAGCGGCGGTGGAGCGATGTCGTGACGCTGGGACTGCGCTCGCTGCCGAGCGGCGAGCTGCAGGATTGGCCGGAGGGAGCCGCCGTCACGCTGGAAACGCTGGCCGCGCTGATGATCTCGCAGAGCGACAACACCGCGACCGATACGCTGATCCGGGTGCTGGGGCGCGAGGCGGTGGCGGCGCGAGTCCGCGCCAGCGGCCATTCAGCGCCGGATCGGATGCTGCCGTTCCTGACTACGCTGGAGGCCTTCACGCTTAAGGCCGGAAAAGGCTGTGAAGCCGAAGCCTATGGCAAGACCGACGAAGCCGGGCAGGCTGCCCAGCTGGCCCGGATGGCGCCCACGCTTTCACCCAGGGGAATTGACCCCGCTGCCTTCGCCGGCGGCAAGCCCCAGGCTATCGACAGCGTCGAATGGTTCGCCTCGCCGCGCGATCTGGTCGGCGTGCTGAACGGCCTGCGCCAACGCAAGGATCCCAAAGTA
>JABFRE010000035.1 GCA_013141325.1 Novosphingobium sp. | reverse complement strand
CTACCCCACCACCCTATACTGCTCCTGCACGCCCGGCACGCCGTCCTTGGTGCTGCCGTCGAGCGGGGCGGCGGTGTCGCGGCGCATGGCGGTGGCGGCAGTGATCAGGCGGTCCTGCTCGGCGTCGCCGATCCGGGCCCAGCCATCGCGGGTCAGCCGTTCGAGCGGGCGGTAGCGGACCTTGTACTGCATCCGCACCGATCCATCGACCCAATAACCCAGATAGACATAGGGCAGCCCTTCGGCGAGCGCGCGGCGGATGTGATCGAGGATGATGTAGTTGCCCAGCCCCGAGCGGCCCCGGTGGTCGGGCTCGTAAAAGCTGTAGATCATCGACAGCCCGTCGCCCTGCCGGTCGGTAAGGCAGGCGCCGACCAGCCGGCCGGGGGTGCCGTCGGCGGTCGGCTCGCGGTATTCGATCAGCACGGTATCGACCGGCGTGTGTTCGACCATGTCGGCAAAATCGACCTCGTCCATCGAGGCCATGCCGCCGCCGGGGTGGCGCTGGCCGAGATAGCGCTGGAGCAGCTCAAACTGTTCGGCGGTCGACCAGGCGCGGCACTCGGTCGCGACCAGATCGGAATTGGCCTTGAGGTTGCGCTTCTGCGCCGAGGAGGCGCGAAATTCCTGAGCCACGACGCGGACCGAAACGCAGGCCGCGCAATCGACGCAGGACGGCCGGTAGGCCACCGTCTGACTGCGGCGGAACCCGATCCGGCCGAGCGCGTCGTTCAGCTGATCAGCATGGGGGCCCTTGAGCTCGGTAAACACCTTGCGCTCACTGCGCCCCGGCAAATAGGGGCACGGCGCGGGGCTCGTGACGAAGAACCGGGGAAAACGTACAGGAGCCGTCACGGGGCCGCCAAATCCTTCAATCGGGGTTACCGCCGCACTATGCATAGGCCGGGCAGGCGTTGAAAGAACTTTAACCACGAAACATGGTTGGCAAAGTCTTAATTTGCACAGGCAGACACAAAGCCGCCACCCCGCATGCGCAAAACGGGACAGGTCCGTGACGCTTAGTTAAGCTCCACCTGGGTGACCGCGTAGCCCTTCTCGCGCAGCGACTCGACCAGCGCCTCCAGCTGTTCACGGTCGCGCGCCTCGCATTCGATGTCGGCGGTCAGGCCCTTGGCGGGCAGATGGGTGAAGATCCGCTGGTGATAGACCTCGAGAATGTTGACGTTGTGGCGATCAAATTCGCGGATCACGTTGAACAGCGCGCCGGGCCGGTCTTGCAGCACCAGCCGCAGCCGCGCCAGGCGGCCCGAGCGGGCAAGGTCGCGCAGCAGCACGTTGGCGAGCAGGCGGGTGTCGATATTGCCGCCGGTCAGCGGAATGCCGATCTTGCGGCCCTTGAACCGGCCGGGATGGGCCAGAACCGCGGCCAGCCCGGCGGCCCCGGCGCCTTCGACCACGGTCTTTTCGATCTGCAGCAGCAGCGAGACCGCGCGCTCCAGCGAGCCTTCGTCGACCAGCACGACATCGTCGAGCAGCCGGCGCAACACCTGCGAGGTGAAGGCCCCCGGCTCCTTCACCGCGATGCCTTCGGCCAGGGTATCTCCGCCGCAGGGCAGCTCGTGGTGCTTGAGCCGGTTGTACATCGAGGGATAGAGCTCCGCCTCCACCCCGATCAGCGCGATGTCAGGCTTGATCGCCCGCGCCGCGACCCCCATGCCCGAAGCCAGCCCGCCTCCGCCTACCGGGATCACCAGCATGTCGAGCTCGGGCACGTCCTCCAGCATTTCCAGCGCCACGGTGCCCTGCCCGGCGGCCACATGGGGATCGTCGAAGGGGTGAACGAAGGTCAGCCCCAGCTGACGCTCCATCGCGCGGGCGTGGGCATAGGCTTCGTCAAAGCTCTCCCCCTCCAGGATCACCGTGCCGCCCAGCACCTCGGTCTGCATGACCTTCACTGTGGGGGTGGTGCGCGGCATGACGATGGTCACCGGCACGCCCAGCCGCGCGCCGTGGTAGGACAGCCCCTGGGCATGGTTGCCGGCCGAGGCCGCGATCACCCCGCGGCTGCGCTGCTCGTCGCTGAGCAGCATCATCGCGTTGAGCGCGCCGCGCTCCTTGTAGGCGGCGGTGAATTGCAGGTTCTCGAACTTCAGCCAGATCTCCGCGCCGGTAATCTCGCTCAGCGTGCGGCTGTAATCGCAATCGGTGCGCACCACTGCGCCGTCGATCCGCTGCGCGGCGGTGCGGACATCGGCAATGGTCAGCTGCTGGGCGAGCGTTTCGGCGGGTTCGGTCATCGGCCGGGCCGTAACGCAAAGCGTCATGCGGGGGAACAGGCAATATCAAGGGCGCGGTGAAGCTTTGCTTTGACCGAAAAGCCGCTACACAGCCTGACATGAGCGAACCCTTGAATGTTTCCTTCCTGGGCCTGGGCGTGATGGGCGGTGCGATCGCGCGGCACATCGGCCAGGCCGGGCACCGCCTGACGATCTACAACCGCAGCCCCGAACGCGCCGCCCGCTGGCAGGACGCCAATCCGGGCCTTGCCGCCCGCGTTGCCACCAGTCCAGCCGAAGCCGCCGAGGGCGCTGATGTGGTGCTGACCTGCGTCGGCAACGACGACGATCTGGCCGATGTGGTACTAGGGCCGACCGGCGTTTTTTCCACGCTGAAGCACAAGGCGGTGTTCATCGATCACACGACGGTTTCGGCGCGGATCGCGCGCCAGATCGCAGTCGAGGCGCGCGATCTGGAAGTGCACTGCGTCGATGCCCCGGTCACCGGCGGGCAGGCCGGGGCGGAAGCCGGGCAGCTGACCGTGATGTGCGGCGGCCGGGCCGAAGCGATTGAGGCCGCCCGCCCGATCATGGAGGCCTATACCAAGCGGATCGTCCACGTCGGCAAGGCCGGATCCGGCCAGACCACCAAGATGGTCAACCAGATCGCCTTTTCCGGCGTGCTCGCCTCGCTATCCGAAGCGCTGCGCTTTGCCGAGGCGGCGCATCTCGATCTGGAAAAGGTCTACGATGCGATTTCCGGCGGGGCCTCGCAAAGCTGGCAGATGGACAACCGCTGGCACACCATGGCCCGGGACGAATTCGACTTCGGCTTCGCAATCGACTGGATGCGCAAGGATCTGGGGCTTACGCTGGACGAAGGGCGCTCGCTCGGCGTCTCGCTGCCGGTCACCGCGCTGATCGACCAGTTCTATGCCGAGGTTCAGGCGATCGGCGGCGGGCGTCAGGATACCTCCGCGCTGGTCCGCCGCCTGCCGCGAAAGGGCAAGGCATGACCCGGCGGCTACTGACGGCCGCCGCCGCGTTCGCACTGGCCTTGCCCGCCCAGGCCGACACGCTGGTCGACAACGTCGATGGCGTGACCCTTGATGCCACCGGCGGGATCGAGCATTTCAACGGCCTGCTGATCGGCAACGACGGCCGGATTGTCCAGGTGCTGCACCGCGGTGAAAAACGGCCCGGCAAGGTCGACTATCTGGTCGACGGCAAGGGCCAGGTGCTGATGCCGGGGCTGATCGATGCCCACGCCCACGTCAGCAGCATCGGCTTTGCCGCACTGACGCTCGATCTGTCGGGCACCCGTTCGCTCGAGGAGGCCAAGACCAGGATCGCCGCCTATGCCAAGGCCCACCCCGACCGGCGGTGGATCCTGGGGCGCGGCTGGAATCAGGAGCTGTGGAGCGTGAAGCGCTTTCCCACCGCTGCCGATCTGGACGCGGTGGTCGGCGACCGGCCGGTCTGGCTGTCGCGGGTCGATGGCCATGCCGGCTGGGCCAACAGCCGGGCGCTGGCCGCCGCCGGGGTCACCGCGCTGACCAAGGACCCGGCAGGCGGCAGGATCGAACGCGCCGCGCCGGGCGGCAAGCCCGCCGGAGTGCTGGTCGACAACGCGATGGCCCTGATCGACAAGGTTGTTCCCGAACCGCGCCCCGAAGACCGCGACATGGCACTGGAAACCGCGCAGCAGCAGCTGCTGAAGCGCGGGGTTACCGCTGTCGCCGACATGGGCACCGGGATCGAGGATTGGCAGGCATTCCGCCGCGCGGGCGACAACGGCACGCTGCGGATCCGGATCATGGCCTATGCCTCCGGCACCGGGGCCATGGAACTGATCGGCGGCCCCGGCCCCACGCCATGGCTCTATGACGACCGGCTGCGGCTGAACGGGGTCAAGCTCTACATGGACGGCGCGCTGGGATCGCGCGGGGCCAGTCTCAAGACGCCCTATGCCGATGCGCCCGCCACCAAGGGACTGCGGATCACCAACGATACTCAGCTCAAGAACATGATGAGCCGCGCCGCGCTCGACCACTTTCAGGTTGCAGTCCACGCGATCGGCGACGCCGCCAATGCCGCACTGCTGACTGCGATCGAAGACCTCTCGCTGACCTACACCGGCGACCGGCGCTGGCGGATCGAGCATGCCCAGATCACCGATCCGGCCGACATTGCCCGCTTCGGCAAGAACGGGATCATCGCCTCGATGCAGCCGGTCCACCAGACCAGCGACCGGCTGATGGCCGAAGCGCGGCTGGGGCCGGGGCGCCTCTCGGGCGCCTATGCCTGGAAATCGATCGCGGCCACCGGGGCCAGGCTGGCCTTCGGCTCCGACGCGCCCGTGGAACTGCCCGATCCCTTCGCCGGGCTGGCAGCGGCGGTGACCCGGCAGGGCGCGGACGGCGAACCGTTCGGCGGCTGGCAGCCGCAGGAACGGACTACCCGCGAACAGGCGCTGGCGGCCTATACAGCGAACGCCGCCTACGCCGGCTTTGCCGAGGGTCGGTTCGGCCGGCTGGTGCGAGGCGAGCGCGCCGATTTCCTGCTGGTCGACCGCGATCCCTTGCTCTCCAGCCCGGCCGAACTGCGCCAGACTAGGGTGGTCCAGACCTGGGTCGGCGGGCGGCTGATGTTCGACGGGACGAAGACGCCCTAGGGTCAGGACCTATAAATCACTCTTTCGAGGCGCCAGAATGGCGAAGATATCGGGCCGAAAGACGCGCGGCGAAGACTGGCTGTCTTTGCAAGCGGCTTTCGGTTCGAGATGGAAGCATTCCGGCGTCCCTGCGCGATTTACAGGTCCCGACCCTAAGGCTGAGGCTCAACCGCCGCCTTCGCCTCGCGCCGTTCGCCCAGCCACATCACCATCAGCGATCCTTCGAACAGCAGCCACATCGGCACCAGCAGCATCAGCTGCGAAACCACGTCGGGAGGGGTGATGATTGCTGCCACCGCCGTGATCGCCACGATCACGTAGCGCCGCATCGCGCTCAATTGCTGGCGGGTGACGATCCCAGCGCGGTTGAGCAGCAGCAGCAGCACCGGCAGCAGGAAGCTTATCCCGAAGGCCAGGATGAACTGCATCACCAGACTGAGGTAGTCCCCCGTGCCCGGCAACGCCTCGAGACTGAGTCCGCCCTTTTGCCCTTCGAAAGTCAGGAAAAACCGGAACGCGGTGGGCATGACCACGTAATAGGCCAGCGCTGCCCCGGCGGTGAACAGCACCGGGGTGGCGATCAGGAACGGCAGGAACGCCTTCTTCTCCTTGGCGTAGAGCCCCGGCGCGACGAAGGCCCAGATCTGGTTGGCGATGATCGGGAAGCTGACGAAAAACGCCGCGAACAGCGCCACCTTGATCTCGACGAAAAAGGCTTCGTAGAGCTTGGTGTAGATCAGCTTGCCCTGCCCCGGCGGGAAGGCCGCGGTCAGCGGCTTGACCAGGAATGCGAAGATATCGTCGGCGAAATAGAAGCACACCGCAAAGGCCGCGCCGAGCGCCATGATCGAGCGGACCAGTCGGGTGCGCAGTTCGATCAGGTGATCGAGCAGCGGGGCCTGGCTTTCATCGATGTCGGGAACCTTGAACATCCTCACCCGGCCTTCGGCGCGTCGGGAGTCGGTTCAGCAGCCTGATGCGCAGTCTCGGCGGCGCCAAGTCCCGGATCAGGGCCTTCAAGTGCGGCTTCGGCCGAACCCGCCTGCGCGGGGTGCGCGGTCATGATCGCGGCGTTCTTTTCGCGCCATTCCTTTTCCATGTCGGCCAGCTCGGCCTCGCGGATCATGGTCTCGATACCGGTGCGGAAATGGCCGGAAACGCGCCGGATCTTGCCGATCCACTGCCCCGCCGTGCGCAGCGCGCGCGGCAGATCCTTGGGGCCGATGACGACGATCGCGACGATCGCCGTGAACAGCATTTCATCCCAGCCGATATCGAACATGGCGCGTGCGGCCCGAAGGCGCGGCTATTGCGGCGCGGACGGGTTCGAACTGTCGACCGCCGTCTCGCCGTTGAGCGTGGCCTGGCTGGCGGGCGCGGGCGGGGGAATCTGCCCGGCGGGCGGCGCAGGCGGGCTCGCCTCGTCGGCCATGCCCTTTTTGAAGCTGCTGATTCCC
>JABFRE010000249.1 GCA_013141325.1 Novosphingobium sp. | reverse complement strand
CACTGCGATCTGGTGCTGATCGAGCTCAACCCCGATGGCTCGGTCTCGGTCGAGGACAACGGCCGCGGCATTCCCACGGGCATTCACGCGGAAGAAGGCGTCTCCGCCGCCGAAGTGATCATGACCCAGCTCCACGCTGGAGGGAAGTTCGAGAACACCAGCGACGACAATGCCTACAAGGTCTCGGGCGGGCTGCACGGGGTCGGCGTCTCGGTGGTCAACGCGCTGTCCGAATGGCTGGAACTGACGATCTGGCGCGACGGGGAAGAGCACTGGATGAAGTTCGCCCACGGCGATGCGGTGGAATCACTGCGCGTGGTCGGCCCGGCACCGGCCAACGGAACCGGGGGCGTCAAGAAGGGCACCCGCGTGACCTTCATGGCCTCGGAAGAGACCTTCAAGAACGTCACCGTCTATGATTTCGAAAAGCTCGAGCACCGCTACCGCGAGCTCGCGTTTCTCAATTCGGGCGTGCGCATCCTGCTGCGCGACAAGCGCGGCGAGGAAATCAAGGAGCACGACCTGTTCTACGAAGGCGGAATCGGCGCGTTCGTCACCTATCTCGATCGCAACAAGGCGGCGCTGCTGCCCAATCCGATTGCGATTTCATCCGAACGCGACGGGATCGGCATCGAAGTGGCGCTGGAATGGAACGATTCGTATTACGAAAACGTCCTGTGCTTCACCAACAACATCCCCCAGCGCGACGGCGGCACCCATCTTGCCGCGTTCCGCGCCGCGCTGACCCGCACGCTCAACGGCTATGCCGAAAAGACCGGGTTGATGAAAAAGGAAAAGGTCACGCTGACCGGCGAGGACATGCGCGAAGGGCTGACCGCAATCGTCTCGGTCAAGCTGCCCGACCCGAAGTTCTCCAGCCAGACCAAGGACAAGCTGGTCTCCTCCGAAGTGCGCCAGCCGCTTGAAAGCCTGATGGCCGACAAGATGAGCGAATGGCTGGAGGAAAACCCGGCCTATGCCAAGGCCGTGGTCGGCAAGATCATCGATGCCGCCGCCGCCCGCGAAGCCGCGCGCCGCGCGCGTGAACTGACCCGCCGCAAGGGGGCGATGGACATTGCCAGCCTGCCCGGCAAGCTGGCCGATTGCCAGGAACGCGATCCCGCCAAATGCGAACTGTTTCTGGTCGAAGGGGACTCCGCAGGTGGTTCAGCCAAGCAGGGCCGCGACCGCAACATCCAGGCGATCCTGCCGCTGAAAGGCAAGATCCTGAACGTCGAGCGCGCGCGGTTTGACCGGATCATCTCGTCCAAGGAAGTCGGCACTCTGATTCAGGCGATGGGCACCGGGATCCGCGACGAGTTCAACCTTGAAAAGCTGCGCTATCACAAGATCGTGATCATGACCGACGCCGACGTCGACGGCGCGCACATTCGCACCCTGCTGCTGACATTCTTCCACCGCCAGATGCCCGAGATCATCCGCGGCGGGCACCTGTTCATCGCCCAGCCGCCGCTCTACAAGGTGGCGAAGGGCCGCAGCGAGGTCTACCTCAAGGACGCCGCCGCGCTTGATCGCTATCTGGTCGAAGCCGGGCTTGCCGGGCGGGTGCTGGAAACCCAGGGCGGCGCCCGCGCGGGCGAGGAATTGCAGGGACTTGTCGAACACGCGATGCGGATGCGCAGCCTGATGGGCTTCGTGCCCAAGCGCTATGATCCCGCGGTGATCGAGGCGCTGGCGCTCGCCGGGGCGCTGGTTCCCGACATTGATACGGCGGCGCGCGAAGCCGCGCTGGTGCGCACCGCCGAATGGCTGGGCCGGGCCGACCGCGAGGCGCAGTGGAGCGCAGTGCTGCGCAGCGATGGTTCGGTGCTGGTCGAGCGGCTGTGGCGCGGGGTGACCGATGCCTATCCGATCGACGCCGCCTTCCTGTCCAGCGCCGAAGCGCGCAAGCTGGCCCGCCTCACCGCCGAACACGCCGATGTCTACACCGGCACCGCTCGTCTGGTCCGCGCCGGCAGCGAGGTTGAGGTTGAACCGGCCGCCGACGAGGACGGCGAAGAGGGCGAAGCTGCACCGGTCCGCACCGCCCCGCTCGACGGCACTATCACCCGCCCCAGCCAGCTGCTCGATGCCGTGCTGACCGGCGGGCGCAAGGGCCTGTCGATCGCGCGTTACAAGGGGCTGGGCGAAATGAACGCCGAGCAATTGTGGGAAACCACTCTCGATCCGGACAACCGGATCCTGCTGCAGGTCAAGGTCGAGGACGCCGACGTCACCGACGAGATCTTCACCCGCCTGATGGGCGACGTGGTCGAACCGCGTCGCGATTTCATTCAGGAAAACGCGCTCAACGTGGCCAACCTCGACGTCTAGGGCGCTATTTTTCTGCTGCGGCCGGAAAGAACCGCGCGATCACTTCGCGCGCCAGCCGGGCGGGGCGCAGGGTTTCGGCGTCGATGCAGCACCAGCTCGATTTGACTTCGGCCAGCACGTCCTCGCCGCGGCGGATGATCGTTTCGTAGGTGGCGCGCGCGCCGTGAAACTTTTCGAGCAGCACCGTGGCGATCACTTCGTCGCCCAGGAAAGTCGGACGGCGGTAGGTGATTTCGTGCTTCAGCGCGACCCACAGGTGGCCGGCCACAGCCTCGGCCGGAGCCAGCGACCGCCAGTGGTCGATCACCGCATCCTGCACCCAGTTCAGGTAGCTGGCGTTGTTGACGTGGCCCATGAAATCGATGTCGGCAGGATCGACACCGATCGGGTAGAGGTGGGGAAGCGGCTTGTTCACACTGGTGTTAATAGTGGTTCGCAGCGCCTTTGCCTAGTCTGCCTGCGGTGAACCGTTGGGATCAGGCGGCTTTAAGCCCCTTGACCGCGCGGGCCCCGCGATCCGTGGCGGAGAGCCCGTCGAAAATGGCGTCGACGATCCGCGCCAGCTTTTCAAGCGAAAGCCGCGGCATGACCAGATCCATCGTGCCGATGTTCACATAAACGCTGACCATCTGGTTCACCAGGCTGAGCGCTTCATCGACCGACAGTCCGGCGAAGTGGCCGTCGGCCATTGCCTCGCCGATGATCACCGCCAGGTAGTGATCGCCCAGATCGACATAGGACCGCACCAGCTCGAAGTTTTCCTTCCCCAGCTCGACATAGCTGGCGAAGGCCACGGGATCGCGTTCCCATTCCGCCTTCATCAGCGCGAAACGGCGGGCGAAGAATTCGTACATCTTGCGCCGCGGCGGCAGGTCGCCTGCCACGACCTCCTCCATGATGGCGACTTTGGGCTGAAACCAGCGTCCGGCCACGGCCTCGATCAAGGCCTCCTTGCTGTCATAGTAGCGATAGAGATTGGCGGTCGACATCCCGGCCCGGGCCGCCAGTTCGGTCAGGGTGATGGCGGCGGTCCCGCGCTCCTCGATCAGTTCGATCACCCGGTCGATCAGCGTTTCGCGCCCTGCCTCGATATCGGACTGCGGCCGTGCCATGATCGAAAACTCCCCAGCGCCTGATTGTTGTCCGGTAATGTAGAATTCTCCGCAGGAATTTCAAGAAACTGCCTTAATCGGATAATACGCATGGCTTGCCCCAGCGGCGGCGTGCGCTACGAAGGGGTACCGCTTTTCAGACAGGATTTCCGATGCGTTTCGCTTGCAGTCTGCCGTTGCTGATCGCTCCCCTGCTGGGGGCCTGCGCCGGGCAGCCGGGGATCACCACCGGGGCTTCGCCGGCCCCGGTCACAGTCGGGATCGTGGCGATCAACGATTTTCACGGAGCGCTGGAGCCGCCGCGCACCTCGGTGGTTGTCGGCGACGGCAAGGGCGGAGTGATGCAGGTTCCGGCCGGCGGATCGGCGTACCTTGCCAGCGCGATCGATTCACTCCGCGCGCGCTATCCCAACCACCTGACCGTGTCCGCTGGCGACATGATCGGGGCAACCCAGCTGGCGTCCTCGTTGTTCCTCGATGAACCGGCGATCGGGGTGATGAACCGCGTAGGGGTCGATTTCAACGCGGTCGGCAACCACGAATTCGATCGCGGGCGCGACGAGCTGAAGCGCAAGCAGGACGGCGGGTGCCAACAGCATACCGCGCTGAAACCCTGCCGGCTGGAACGCTTCACCGGGGCCAAATTCCGCTTTCTGGCGGGCAACAGCGTCGAGGCGAACGGCAAGACCCTGTTCCCCGCCACCGCGATTCGCAGCTTCGGCAGCGGCCGGGCCCGGGTCAAGGTCGGCCTGATCGGGCTGACGCTCAAGGAAACCGCCGACCTTGCCTCACGCGAGGGGCTGAAGGGCGTGCACTTCACCGATGAGGCGGATACGGTCAACGCGCTGATCCCGCGGCTGAAGGCCCAAGGAGCGGCGGCCATCGTGCTGCTGATCCATCAGGGCGGCTATACCAAGGCTGACGCGGGAACCAGTCCCGATCCCGGCACCTGTCCCAACCTGACCGGCGGTATCCGCCCGATCCTCGACCGGCTCGATCCGGCGGTCGACGTGGTCGTTTCGGGCCACACCCACTGGTCCTATGTCTGCGACTATGGCGCCTACAATCCGGCGAGGCCCTTCCTGCTGACCAGTGCGGGCGTGCTGGGCCAGCTGGTGACCGACATCACCCTGGAGATCGATCCGAACACCCGCCGTGTCGTGACCAAGCGCGCGCGCAACGTCATCGTGCAGAGCGAGGGTTATTCTACCCGGATCGGCCGGGTCGAGCCCAAGGAGCAGTTTGCTCGATTTACCCCACGCGCCGATATCGCTGCCTATGTCGGGCGTTATGTCGATGCCTCCAAGGCCGAGATTCAGCGCCCGGCGGGGACGCTTGCCGGGGAAGTGAAACGACCCGGCGGCGATGCCTCGTCTGGCGGGGGCACGCTGGGTAACCTGATTGCCGATGCGCAGCTGGCGGCCACCCGCAGCGCCGGGGCCCAGATCGCCTTCATGAATCCCTTCGGGATCCGTTCGCCGCACACCTTGGCCCCCGCCGCCGACGGCGCGCTGACCTTCGGCCAGCTCTATGCGGTGCAGCCGTTCACTAACGGGCTGGTCACGCAGTCGCTGAGCGGAGCCGAACTGAAAGCGGTGCTGGAAGAGGGGTTGGACGAAAACCAGCCCAAGCAGCAGCTCAGCCCTTCGGCCGGCTTTGCCTGGTCCTATGATCTGTCGCGTCCCGCCGGGGACCGGGTGGTGGCGATGACGCTGGACGGAAAGCCGATCGATCCGGCCGCAACCTACCGGGTGACGGTCAACAGCTTCCTGGCAAACGGGGGCGACAGTTTTGCTGGCCTCGCCCGCCAGCGCTTTGCCGCAATCGCCCCGGTGACCGATCTGGAGGCGCTGGAGGCCTGGCTGAAAGTCAGCCCGGCGCGCGCGGTGCCTGCGGATGACCGGGTGAGCGAAGTGAAACGCTGACACGAAAAAGGGCGGCGCCGCAGCACCGCCCTTTCTTTTGGCACAAAGAACGAGCGGCTTACTGCGCGGCCTTGGCCCAGACCTGATCGGCGGTAAGGCCGGTCAGCGGGGCATCCTTGCCCGCCAGCTTGTACAGCGCGCCGTCGGCGACCGCCCAGACCGACTTGTCGGCGGTCAGCAGGATGCGCTTGCCGTCCGAATACCAGGCCCACTTGCCCTTGGCGACCTTGCCGTCGGCTCCGGTCAATTCGGCGCTGTCATCGGCGCCCAGCTTCAGCGTGGCCCCGGCGCTGGAATAGCTGCCTGCGACGGTGACGGTGCCCTTGGGATCGGTGGGCAGGGTGGGAAGCGCGGCGGCGGCATCGCTGGCGGCGGCGGCAACGGCATCGCTGCCGGTGGCTTCGGGTGCCGGGGCGTTGCCCTTGCAACCGGCAACCAGCGCGATCGCGGCAAGCGAAACGAGGATCTTGCGCATGGGGGAATAACCTCCTGTAAACAGCCGGAAACGACTCCGGCCAGTGCGGTATCCTACACCGGCTTGGCGCGCGCGGCTAACCCTGTTTTGGTGGCCGGGGGAAAAAGCCCGAGGTGCGCGCGACATAGTCGGCATAGCCGGGGCGCGTCCGGGCCAGCCCCTTTTCCAGCAGCGGCTTGCCCGACCAGCGGGTCAGCGTGAAGGTCAGGAACAGCGGCCCGGGCAGGCTGGCGAGCGCGATCCACGGGCCCGCCCCGGCCGCAGCCAGCCAGATCCCCCACCACACGCAGGCATCGCCGAAATAGTTGGGGTGGCGGGTATAGCGCCACAGCCCGGTGTCGAGCACCTTGCCCTTGCTGGCCGGATCGGCGCGGAAGGCCTTGAGCTGGGCATCGCCAACCGTCTCGAACAGCATGCCCGTCAGCCACAGCGCCGCCCCGGCCATGCCGATCAGCCCGATCTCTGCCCCTTCGGGCGCGGACAGGATCCCCAGCTGCGCGGGCAGGCTGGTCAGGAACAGCAGCAGCGCCTGCGGGGCGAAGACCAGCTTCA
>JABFRE010000110.1 GCA_013141325.1 Novosphingobium sp. | reverse complement strand
GGATCGACCGGAGCAGGGCTGGGCACGGGCGCGGAAATCGGCGCCGTGCGGTTCAGCGAATCGTCAATCGTGCGGCCCGATCCTGCCTTCACCGCCAGAGCCGCCAGCACGATCGAGAGCACGACGAAGATCGATGCCAGCACCGTGGTCGAGCGGGTCAGGAAATCGGCTGCGCCGCGCGCCGACATCAACCCGGCCGGGCTGCCGCCCATGCCCAGGCCGCCGCCTTCGGACTTCTGCATCAGGATAACCCAGACCAGCAGGGCGGCCACGATCGCCTGAACGACCATCAGAAAGAGGAAAAGAGATGACATGACGGTTCCGGAAACGGGAATGTTGACGGGCATCTAGGCGCGCGGTGGCTGTGGTGCAAGCCTTGGGCCCTATTCCTCCGAAGTCCCCGCCGCGGAGACGATCGACAGGAAGCTGTCCGCCGTCAGGCTGGCCCCGCCTACCAGCGCCCCACCGACGTCGGTAACAGCCAGCAGTTCGGCCGCATTTCCGGCATTGACCGAACCGCCATAGAGTATCCTCACTGCCGCGCCGTCTTCGCCATAGATCACGCCGAGCCGGCCGCGAATTGCTGCGTGCATGGCTGCGACATCGGCGGCGGAGGGAACCCGGCCAGTCCCGATCGCCCAGACCGGTTCGTAGGCCACGGTCACGCGCCCGGCCGCGGACTCATCACGCGGCATCGAGCCGTCGAGCTGGGCGCTGACCACCGCTTCGGCCTGCCCGGAATCGCGCTGAGCCTCGGTTTCACCGACGCAGACGATGACTTCCAGCCCTGCGGCCAGCGCGGCTTCGGCCTTGGCCTTGACCGCCGCATCCGATTCGCCGTGCATCGCCCGGCGCTCACTGTGACCTACGATGGTGAAACCGGCGCCGGCATCCTTGAGCATCACTGCGGAGACGTCGCCGGTGAAGGCTCCGCGTTCCTCGGCATGGCAATCCTGTCCGCCGACCACGATGGCCTGACCGTCTTCGGCCATGGCTGCAATCAGCGTGAACGGCGGCGCCACGCCCACCCGGACCCCGGCGTGCCGCGCGGCACCGCGCTCGATCGCGCGCGCCTCGGCCAGCTGGGCCCGGGTGCCGTTCATTTTCCAATTGCCGACGATGAAGGGTCGGTGCGGCATGATGTTTCTCTTTTCCCTGAACCGAACGCCGCGAATGCGTGCCGCGGCGAATCCTGCGCGCTGCTAAGCGACCGGGCGCGGGCTTGTCAAAGCGCTTGCGGTCAGCGGAGCGCAGGACCGCCTGCTGTGGGGGAAGCGCGGTTGGGCCATTGCGGGACCGGCGTTTGATCCGTAAAGCCGCGCCGGGGTGCCGATTTCCGGCCCGAACGAGATAGCGACTGACCCATGCTCCAATTCTTCCGCAACTTCTTCAGTTCCAAGATCGGGATTGGCGTCACCCTTGGATTCGTTGCGCTGATCGCTGTGGCCTTTGCCGGCGGCGACGTCGCCTCGAACGCCGGATTCGGCGGCGTGGCCGGGGGTGACCGGGTCGCGAGCGTCGGCAACGCACGGATCGACACGTCGGATCTCGACCGGGCTGCGGCCAATTCGGTCGAGCAGTTGCGTGCCGAGAATCCCAAGCTGACCATGAAGAGTTTTGTGGCGCAGGGCGGGCTGGAGCAGTTGCTCGACAATCTGATCGACATGGCGGCGGTGCGCGTCTTTGCCGAAAGGCACGGCGTTCACGTTGGCGACCGGCTGATCGACAGCGAAATCGCCAAGATCCCGGCCGCTCAAGGCGTAGACGGCAAATTCAGCGACGCTGCCTACCGCGCGTTTCTGGGGCAAAAGCGAATCAGCGACGAACAGCTGCGCCGCCAGGTGACCGAGGCGATGATGGCCCGGCAAATGCTGTCGTCGGCGGAGATCGGCGTTACCGCCCCGGTCGAATCGGTCCGGCGCTATGCCGGAGTTCTGGCCGAGCGTCGGGTGGGGGCCATTGCCCTACTGCCGTCGACGGCCTTTGCGCCCAAGGCTCCACCCAGCGAAGCCGAGCTGGCGGCGTGGTACAGCGCGCACCGCAGTGACTACGTTCTGCCCGAACGCCGGGTGGTCCGCTATGCCACCTTCAGCGATGCCGTGGTCAAGAACGTGCCGGCCCCGACCGACGCCGAAATCGCCGCGCGCTATGAAGCCAACAAGGCCCAGTACGCCGCCAGCGAATCGCGCAAGATAACTCAGCTGGTGCTGCCGACCGACGCCGCCGCCAAGGCGGTGATGGCCGAATTGACCGGGGGCAAGACGCTGGAAGCGGTGGCTGCCGCCAAGGGACTTTCGGCCGCATCGCTTGGCAGTGTGACCAAGCAGGCGCTGTCGGCGCAGAATTCGCAGGCCATCGCCGACGCCGCCTTCGCTGCCGCCAAGGGGAAGCTGGTCGGACCGCTCAAGGCGCCGCTCGGCTGGATCATCCTGCGGATCGAAACGATCGAGGGCAAGGCGGGTCGCAGCCTCGATCAGGTGCGCGGCGAGCTCAGCCAGCAGATCGCGGTCGCGAAGCGCCGGTCCGCGCTGACCGACTTTTCCGCCCGGATCGAGGACGAGTTCGACAACGGCGCCGCGCTCAGCGACGTGGCCAAGGAATTGGGGGTGACCTTGTCGGAAACTCCGCCGTTGCTCGCCGATGGCAGCATCTTCGGCGCCCAGGGCCAGAAAGTGCCGCCGCAGCTGGAGAAGGTGGTTTCCGCCGCTTTCGCCATGGAAGGCGAAAAGCAGCCGCAGCTGGCAGAGGTTGAAGCCGGCAAGACCTTCATCATCTATGACGTCGGCGCCCTCGCCCCGGCTGCAGCCCCACCGCTGGCCGAGATCAAGCAGGCCGTGGCGATCGACGTTCAGCTCTCCAAGGGCGCGCTTGCGGCCAAAGCGGCGGCGCAGAAGATTGAAAATGCCGCGCGCAAGGGCAGCGATCTAGGCACCGCATTGGCCGGACTGGGAATTGCCCTGCCTCCGATCCAGCGGATCGACATGCCGCGCATGCAGCTGCAATCGATGGGCCAGAACGTGCCGATGCCGCTTACGGTGCTGTTCGCCATGGCCAAGGGCACGGTCAAGCTGGTCGGCGCGCCGCGCAACCGCGGCTGGTTTGTCATCCAGCTCAAGGATGCAATCCCAGGCCAGGTCGCCGCCAACGATCCCCAACTGGGCGAATTTTCCAAATCGATTGCCCAGCTCCAGGCCGCCGAATATGCCGAACAGCTGCGTGCGGCGATGCGGGCCGAAGTCGGCGTGAAGCGCAACGAAACCGCGATCAAGGCGGTGCGCAACCAGCTTCAGGGCACGACCGGCTCGGGCAACTGAGACGGATGACCCCGTGGCCGGTGCGCACACAGAGAATCGGGAAGCAGCTCGCGCCGCGCTGAGCTCGGGTCGCAGCGCGCTGGTCTGGCGGCGGTTGATTGCCGATACGGAAACCCCGGTCGGAGCGGCGCTGAAGCTGATGGTCGAGGGCCGCGGCGATTTCCTGCTTGAATCGGTCGAGGGCGGCGAAGTGCGCGGGCGCTACAGCCTGCTGGGGCTCGATCCCGATCTGGTGTTCCGCGCGACCGGCGCCGCCGGCGAGATCAACCGTACCTGGCAGCACGACCCGGCGGCCTTCGCCCCGCTGCCCGGCGACAGCCTCAGCGAACTGCGCGCGCTGGTCGAAGTCTGCCGGATCGAAGTTCCGCCTGCCCTGCCCCCGGCGCTGGCCTGTCTGGTCGGCTATTTCGGCTATGAGACCTATGGGCTGGTCGAAAAGCTGCCGCGCCCGGCGGACAATCCGCTGCACTTGCCGGACATGCTGTTCGTCCGGCCGACGCTGATCCTGGTGTTCGACCGGCTGAGCGACGCGCTTTGGTGCGTCGCGCCGCTGTGGCCATCGGACCGCCCCGCAGCCACGGTGCTGGACGAGGCGGAAGAGCGGATCGACAGCGCGCTGCACCGGCTTACCGCCCCTGCCGCCCTGCCGCGCCTGGATGCCACCTTGCCAGAACCGGTGCTGACGCCATGCCTCCCTGACGGCGCCTATGCCCGGATGGTGCTGCGGGCCAAGGACTATATCGAGGCTGGAGACATCTTTCAGGTGGTGCTGGCCCAGCGTTTTACCTGCCCGTTCACCCTGCCGCCGCTGGCGTTGTACCGCGCGCTGCGACGGGTGAACCCTTCGCCCTTCCTCTATTTCCTCGACCTGCCCGGTTTCGCGCTGACCGGCTCGAGCCCCGAGATTCTGGTCCGCGTCCGCGACGGCGAGGTGACCATCCGCCCGATCGCCGGCACCCGCCCGCGCGGGGAGACGCCCGAGGAAGATCGCGCGAACGAAGCGAGCCTGCTCGCCGATCCCAAGGAACGCGCCGAACATCTGATGCTGCTCGATCTGGGGCGCAACGATGTCGGCCGGGTGGCTGAGGCGGGGACGGTGGAGGTCACCGCCAGCTATACAATTGAGCGCTATAGCCACGTGATGCACATCGTCTCGAATGTGGTCGGTCAGCTCGACGCCGCGCGCCACGACGCGCTCGACGCGGTCTTCGCGGGCTTTCCGGCCGGCACCGTCAGCGGCGCACCCAAGGTCCGGGCCTGCGAGATCATCGCCGAACTGGAGCCCGAAACCCGCGGCGCCTATGCGGGCGGGGTTGGTTACTTCTCGCCCGACGGCAACCTCGACAGCTGCATCGTCCTGCGCACCGGGGTGATCAAGGACGGAACGCTCCACGTCCAGGCCGGGGCAGGCATCGTCGCCGACAGCGATCCCGTTTACGAACAGCGCGAATGCGAGGCCAAGGCTGGCGCCCTGATCGCCGCGGCGCGCGAAGCGGTGCGGGTGGCGAGCGAAGCCGGTTTCGGACAGTGAGATCGTTGCTGGCGGTCGCTCTGGCTCTGCTCGCCGCCTGCGATGCCGCGCCCTCTGCCATGGCTCCGGACACGGCACCAACCGCTTTGTCGGACTGCAATGCTCTGGCGTTCGAAGGGGCGGACTTCGTGGTGTGCACCGCGGTTCCTGGAACCCATCGGATCGCCACAGCGCTGGCATCGGCCGGCGGCGAGCCGTACCGCGGCTTTTCCGCTTTCGCCGCAGCAGAGCCTGAGCGCGCCGCGCGCGTGGCCTTTGCCTTCAATGGGGGCATGTTCGACGATCGTGGAATGCCGATTGGGCTATATGTCGAAGATGGTAGGCAGCGCCACAAGCTCAACAGGGCCAAAGGAGCCGGCAATTTCCACCTGATGCCCAACGGCGTATTTTTCGGCGGCGAGACGGACTGGCAGGTGCTCGAAACCGACCGCTACGCTGCCCGAACCGACCGCAAGCCGCGCTTTGCAACCCAGTCCGGCCCGATGCTGGTGATCGATGGAAAGTCGCACCCCCGGTTTTCGGCCGATGGCGAATCGCGTTTCGTGCGCAACGGCGTGGGGGTGGACCGCTCCGGACGGGCGCACTTCGCCATGTCCGAGCAGCCGGTTTCGTTCGGCACCTTCGCCCGCCTGTTCCGCGATCGGCTGCATACCCCGCAGGCCCTGTTCCTTGATGGCAACGTTTCGGCGCTGTGGGATCCGCAAAGCAGCCGGATGGACGGGTCGGTTCCGCTTGGCCCCTTGCTCGTGGTCGAGAAAGCGGCGAAAGGCGGCGCATGATCCTGGTTATCGACAATTACGACAGCTTCACCTGGAACCTGGTCCACTACCTGATGGAACTGGGTGCCGAGGTCGAAGTGGTCCGCAACGACGCGCTGTCGGCTGGGCAGGCGGTTTCCAGCGGCGCTCAGGGTTTCCTGATCTCGCCGGGGCCGTGCACGCCCAACGAGGCCGGGATCAGCCTAGATCTGGTCGGGGCCTGCGCTGATGCCGGCAAACCGCTGCTGGGGGTGTGCCTGGGGCATCAGTCGATCGGGCAGTACTTCGGCGGCAAGGTGGTGCGCGGCGGGCTGATGCACGGCAAGGTCTCGCCGGTCAGCCACGACGGCACCGGGCTGTTCAAGGGCCTGCCCTCACCCTTCACCGCCACCCGCTATCATTCGCTGATTGTCGAGAACACGCCCGATAGCCTGGTGGTCAACGCGACCAGCGACGATGCCCACGTCATGGGCATCCGCCACCGCGACCTGCCGATCCATGGGGTGCAGTTCCATCCCGAAAGCATCGCCACCGAACACGGCCACGCCATGCTGGCCAATTTCCTGGACATCTGCGGGATCAAGACCCGCTCGCTGACGTGAACGCTGCCGAGGCCGAGGCGCTGTTCGGGCGGATGCTCGACGGGGCGATGGACGATGGCGCCATCGCCACCACCCTGATCGATCTGGCCGAGCGCGGCGAAACCGCAGCGGAGATCGCCGGAGCCGCACGAGCGATGCGCGTGCGGATGAAGCGGATTGCCGCGCCAGAGGGCGCGATCGACGTCTGCGGAACCGGCGGCGA
>JABFRE010000271.1 GCA_013141325.1 Novosphingobium sp. | reverse complement strand
CTTGCCGAAATCCGCGCCGATCTCGCCGCACTGTGCCAGGATCAGGCCATCAAGGGGACGCTGCTGCTGGCCCGCGAAGGGATCAACGGTACCATTGCCGGAAGTGACGCGGGGATCGCCGCCGTGGTCGCCGCGATCCGCAATCTGCCTGGCTGCGGCGACACCGAGGTTAAGTACTCGCGCGCGCCGGACGTGCCGTTCCGCCGGATGAAAGTGCGGATCAAGGCCGAGATCGTAACCATGGGTGAGCCCGGCATCGATCCGCTGGCGACCGGCCACTACGTGGCGCCTGAGGATTGGAACGCGCTGATCGCCGCTCCCGGAACCATCGTGATCGACACCCGCAACGACTACGAAGTGGTCGCCGGAACCTTCGCCGGAGCGATCAACCCCGCAACCCGCACGTTCCGCGAATTTCCCGCCTGGTTCCGGGCCCATCGCGAGAGCCTGCTGGCCGGCGAAACGCCGCCCAGGGTGGCGATGTTCTGCACCGGCGGGATCCGCTGCGAAAAATCGACCGCCTTCCTCAAGGCCGAGGGGGTGGGCGAGGTCTATCACCTGCAGGGCGGCATCCTCAAATATCTCGAAGAAGTGCCCGCTGAGAACAGCCTGTGGCGCGGCGAGTGCTTCGTTTTCGATGAACGCGTCACCGTCGGCCACGGTCTGGTTCCCGGAACCTTCGAAGCCTGCCAGGGCTGCGGGCGGCCGCTGGACGAAGTGGCGCGCCAGTCTGCGCACTACGTCGCCGGGCTGTGCTGCGCCGCTTGCCATGCCGACCGGGCCGAGCGTCAGGCGGGCGAAAGTGCGCGCTGGCGCGGCAAGCAAAGCACGCAAGACCGCGCCTGAACGCGCGGCTTGCCCCTTTACAACCCACCGGCAAGGCAGCATAGGCTGAACCCATGATCTCCCGGCTTGGCCTTACCCTGCGACTTATCCGCCCTTGGGCGTGAGCGGGTGTGTCCTTTGAGCGGCACACAGCGCCGCCCAAGGGAAGCTGAACACCACTGACCAGTCGCACTGCCACGCTGAGACACCGCTATGACCATGCTGAAGAACCCCGGGGCCAAGTACCGCCCCTTTCCGCCGATCAACCTGCCCGATCGCCAATGGCCGGGTCGCCAGATCACCCAGCCACCGCGTTGGCTGTCGACCGATCTGCGCGATGGTAACCAGGCGCTGATCGATCCGATGGGTGCGGAAAAGAAGAATCGGTTTTTCGATCTGCTGCTGAAGGTCGGCGTCAAGGAAATCGAAGTCGGCTTTCCTGCCTCGGGCGCAACGGATTTCGACTTTATCTCGGGCCTGGTGCGCGGCAACCGGATCCCCGATGACGTGACCGTCCAGGTGCTGACCCAGTCGCGCCGCGATCTGATCGAAACCAGCTTTGCCAGCCTCGAAGGCGCGAAAAGCGCGATCGTCCACCTCTACAACGCAGTCTCGCCCGTTTGGCGCAAGATCGTGTTCGGAATGGGCAAGGACGAGATCAAGGCCATCGCCATCGACGGGGCGAAGGTGCTGCGTGACCAGGCGGCGAAGCACCCCGGCACCCGCTGGACCTTCGAATATTCACCCGAGACCTTCTCCACCGCCGAAGTCGACTTCTCGGTAGAGGTCTGCGCGGCGGTGATGGACGTGCTGCAGCCCAGCGCCGAGCACCCGATCATCTTCAACCTGCCGGCCACCGTGGAATGCGCCACGCCCAACATCTATGCCGATCAGGTCGAACTGTTCGCCCGGATGATCCCCAACCGCGAGGCGGTGGTGATCTCGCTTCACACCCACAACGACCGCGGCACCGGCATCGCTGCGGCCGAGCTGGGGCTGATGGCCGGGGGCGACCGGGTGGAAGGCTGCCTGTTCGGCAACGGTGAGCGGACCGGCAACTGCGATCTGGTTACAGTCGCCCTCAACATGTACACGCAAGGCATTGATCCGGGACTAGATTTTTCGGACATCGATGCGATCGCCAAGACGGTGGAATATTGCAACCAGCTGCCGATCCACCCGCGCCACCCTTATGTGGGCGAGCTGGTCTACACCTCGTTTTCGGGCAGCCATCAGGACGCGATCAAGAAGGGCTTCGCCGCGCGGGAAAAGCAGAACGATACGCTCTGGGAAATGCCCTATCTGCCGATCGATCCCGCCGACCTCGGCCGCGATTACGAGGCGGTGATCCGGGTCAATTCGCAAAGCGGCAAAGGCGGGTTCGCCTGGGTGCTGGAACAGGACCAGGGCTTGAAACTGCCCAAGAAGATGCAGGCGCACTTTTCCAAGCACGTGCAGGAACTGGCGGATTCGGCCGGCCGCGAACTGTTTGCCGAGGATATCTGGGAGGTATTCCAGCGGGTCTATCACCTGAACACGCCCCAGCACTTCCAGTTGCTCGATTACGAGGAATCGAAGGCCGCCGACGGCACCCGCATGTTCGCCGGCAAGATCGCGGTGGATGACAAGGAACAGTCCGTCTCGGGCCGCGGCAACGGGCTGATCAGCTCGGTGGTCACCACCCTGGCTGAAAGCTTCGGGGTTGCGCTTGAAATCAAGGACTACACTGAGCACGCGATGACTGCTGGATCAGACGCGCGCGCGGCGGCCTATGTTGAATGCGTAACGCCAAGTGGCAAGACGGTCTGGGGTGTGGGGATCGACGAAGACGTCGCCACTGCGTCGGTCCGGGCCGTGCTCAGCGCCGCGAACGAGGGTGCCGGTTAGTGCGCCAGGCAAGTGGGGAACGGATCACCATGAAGTTCATGCACATCGCTTGCGCCACTGCCATACTATCCGCCGTGTGCCTGGGTCTAAGCGCACCGGCTTCAGCACGCGCGCAAACGGCCTTTGTCGCGGAACGGCCGACTCCACGGGTCGACTACTGGCAGAAGCGCTCCGATGACATAACCCGCACGCTGCGCAGCACGAAGAGTCTGAAGGACGTCCGGCTGCTGTTCGTCGGCGATTCGATCACCGATTTCTGGCATCTGGATGCCAATCCCTGGTTCAAAGGGAAATGGTGCGGACGCCAGGTGTGGGATGAGAGCTTTTCGGGAAGGCTTCCCGAACACAAGGCCCTGAACCTGGGGGTCTCGGGAGACCGGATCGAGCATGTGCTCCATCGGATTCTGCCGAAAGCCAAGGGCGGCAGCGGCTGGCTGGATCGACAAGACCTGCAACCCGATACCGTCTTTCTGCTATTGGGCATCAACAACAGTTTCGATGCGGAAGACCCGGCTGTCGAGAGCATTTTCAGCGGAGTCCGCGCGACAATTGCAGCAATCCGCGCGCGTAAACCCAAGGCCCGGATCGTTGTCCAATCCTTGCTGCCCACCGATGATCCGGGCAAGAACGCTGCGCTCGTTCAGCCGATAAATGCCCGGCTCCGGGCCTTGGTCAGCGATGCAGGCCCCAAGGCGCGGATGGAATTCCTCGATCTGTATCCGTCATTTGTCGACGCCGCCGGACTCCAGCGCAAGAGCCTGTTCAATGACAGTCTCCACCCAAGCCTGGAAGGCTATGCGGTGTGGCGCGACAGGCTGATCGCGTTCCTCGCCGGCCGATCCGCCTGACAATCTAGTCCGGCGCCAGCACCATCTTCAGCGCCCCTGCCTCACGCGCTTCGAACAGGCGGTAAGCTTCCGCGCCCACGCTCAGCGGCAGGCGGTGACTGATGCAACGTTCGGGTTTGAGCCGGCCCGACTGAACCAGCGGGAACAGCGCGGGCAGTTCCTCTGGCACCGAGCAGGTGCCGGCGCGGAAGGTCAGCCCGGCGGCGAAGGCGCGTTCCAGCGGAAAGGCATAGCGGCGGCTTTGCTGGACACCGATCACCGAAACCGTTCCGCGCCGCGCGACCAGCCGCAGCGCCAGATCGACCGTGGCATCGCTGCCCACCACTTCGACCACGCATTCCAGCTTGGCGCCCCGGGTGTCCTCCTTGATCCGGTCCAAGGCCTCGTCCGGATGCAGCGCGATCGCGCCTGCTGCGGCGGCCAGCGCGCGGCGCTCCGGGATCGGGTCGATCGCATAGACTACATGCGCGCCCATCACGAAGGCGCTTTCCACAGCCATCAGCCCAATCGGGCCGAGGCCGATCACCGCCGCCGACGCACCGGGACGGATGTCCGCCCGCCGTGCGCCGTACCAGGCGGTGGCCAGCGCGTCGGTCATCATCAAGGCCTGTTCCATGCTGACGCCATCCGGCACCGGAACGGCGTTCATGTCGGCCGCCGGAACCCGCACCGCCTCGGCCTGCGAGCCTTGCAGGCGGTCTGACAGGCCGTAACACGCCCCCAGTCCAAATTCGCAATTGATGACATTGCCCGCCAAGCACGAGCGGCACGCGCCGCAGCCGATTGCCGCCGGCAGCATCACCTTGTCACCCACCTTGAGGCGTTGCACCGCTCGGCCAACCTCCACCACTTCGCCGACAGCTTCGTGGCCGACGCAGAAGCCGACATCCTCGGAAAATCCGTGGCCGTGGTAGATGTGCAGGTCCGATCCGCAGATCGAACAGGCGCTGACCTTCACCACCGCATCGCGGTCGCTTTGCGGAGTGGGATCGTCCATCGCCTCGTACCGGACATCGCGGGCGCCGTAGTAACGCAGGGCTTTCATCTGCTTACCTTTCGTTCATCGCGACGTATTCCTTGATCTTGGCCTTGCCGAGCTGGCTCATGTGCACCTCGTCCGGCCCGTCGGCGATCCGCACGAAGCGGTTCAATGTGAAGAACCGGGCAATGGGCGTGTCATCGGAAACCCCCATTCCGCCGTGGACCTGGATCGCCCGGTCACAGACGGTTTGCGCCATTTGCGGGGCGACCACCTTGATCGCGGCGATCAGGTCTTTCGCCACCTTGTTGCCATAGCGGTCCATCGCGTCGGCAGCCTTCAGCGTCAGCAGGCGGGCCATCTCGATCTCGCAAAAGCTGCGGGCGATATCCTGACGAATGCTGGACTGGTCGGCCAGCTTTTTGCCGAAAGCGGTGCGGCCGTCGGCGCGGCGGGCCATGATTTCCAGCGCGCGCTGGGCCTGGCCGATCGAGCGCATGCAGTGATGGATCCGGCCCGGCCCAAGCCGGCCCTGCGCGATCTCGAACCCGCGGCCCTCGCCCAGGATCAGATTGCCCTTGGGCACGCGGACATTGTCGAACCGCAGCTCGCATTCGCCGCCGGGTGAGTTGTGCGATCCGAACACCGTCAGGTGCCGGACGATGGTGATCCCCGGCGTGTCCGGCTCGACCAGGATCTGCGAATGCTGGGCATGGCGCGGTGCGTTGAAATCGGTCTTGCCCATCACGATCCAGATGGTGCAGCGCGGGTGCATCGCGTTGGAAATCCACCACTTGCGCCCGTTGAGGACATAGTCATCACCGTCCGGGGTGATCGACAGCTCGAGGTTGGTGGCGTCCGAGCTGGCGACCTGCGGCTCGGTCATCACATAGGCCGAACGGATCGAGCCATCGAGCAGCGGTTTGAGCCATTTTTCCTGCTGTTCGGGCGATCCGAACTTGGCCAGCACTTCCATGTTGCCGGTATCGGGGGCCGAACAGTTGAGCACCTGGCTGGCCCAGGGCACCCGCCCCAGCAGCTCTGCCACCGGGGCATATTCCAGATTGGTGTATCCGGGCGAGTACGCGCCGTATTCATGCGGCAGGAACAGGTTCCACAGGCCCTGCGCCCGGGCCTTGTCCTTCAGCGGTTCCATCCCCGGCCATTCCTGCCACTGGTTGGCGGGATCGGTGACGAAGGCGTGGTAGGCCTCTTCGTTCGGGTAGATGTGCTCGTCCATGAAGGCGCTGACCTTGGCCAGCAAATCCTTCACCGTGTCGCTGTGTTCGAAATTCATGGTGCAAGCCCTTTCAGAGCGAGAGGCCGCCATCGACGATCAGGGTGTGCCCCGTAACGTAGGATGCAAGCGGGGAAGCGAGAAACAGTGCGGCGCCGGCCATGTCCGCCGGAGTGCCCATCCGCCGCTGCGGAATCGCGGCCAGCGCGCCGGCCAGGCGTTCGGGATTGTCGGTGGTGACCTTGGTCAGCTTGGTATCGACCAGCCCCGGGGCCAGGCCGTTCACCCGGATGCCCTCAGGCGCCCAGGCTTGGCCGAGCGTCTTGGTCAGGCTGATCGCCCCGGCCTTCGACGCGGCATAGGCCGGGTTGCCGATATTGGCCTTGAGCCCCGAGATTGAACTGACCACGATCACGCTGCCCCTGCTGTCCAGCAGCTGCGGCTTGAAGCGCCGGGCGCAGTGCATCAGGCTATCCAGATTGACCGCCATCACCCGGTCCCAACCGGGCCGATCAAACTCGCCGCGCCGGTAGACTACCGTCCCCTGGCAGAGCACCAGCACGTCGAGGGCGCCCAGCGGCATAGCCGCCGCATCGATAGCATCGGGATCGCCGACATCGACGCAGGAGTAGCCCATTCCGCCAAGGTCCGATCCGTCCGCCGGATCGTACTGCGCGGCCGAGGCGCGTGTGCCCCAGACGTGGACCTCAGCCCCGCGATCCAGAAAGGCGCGGGCGATTCCATTGCCGATCCCGCTCGATCCGCCCACCACCAGCACGCGCTTGCCGGAAAAATCGGTATCGCCCGCCATTGCCCGCTCCACATTTTTAACCGATCGATTAATGTGCCCGCACAGCGCGCTTGTCAAACGCCAAGGCAGGCATAAGCTGCATCGCACAAGGAGAGGCCCATCATGAGCGAAGCGATCCTCGAACCCGACCTGCCGATTATCGACCCGCACCACCACCTGTGGGACCTGCGCCCGCTGATGGGGGCCTTCCCCGAGCCGCTGCACCCCTTCATCGCCTCGATCGCGCTTTCGCCCTATTACACCTTCAACGAGATCCATGCCGACGCCACCAGCGGGCACAACGTGATTGGCACCGTGTTCATGGAATGCGGCGCCTTCTACAACGCCGGGGCCAGCGACGCGCTGAAGGTGATTGGCGAGGTTGAATACGTCAACGGCGTCGCCGCGCAGAGCGCCAGCGGGCTCTATGGCTCCATCCGCCTGTGCGATGCGATTATCGGCCATGCCGACCTCGCACTGGGCAGCAAGGCGGGCGGCGTGCTCGACGCGCTGATGGCTGCCAGTCCGCGCTTCAAGGGCATCCGCCACGCTGCTGCCTGGGACGCGGACCCCGACGTGCTGGGCCCGCCGTTCCACGCGCCCAAGGGGCTCTACCGCGATGCCACATTCCGCGAGGGTTTTGCCGAGCTGGGCAAGCGCGGGCTGACCTTCGATGCCTGGCTGCTCGAACCGCAGCTCGACGACGTGCTCGATCTTGCGCGCGCCTTCTCCGATCAGCCGATCTGCCTCGATCACTGCGGCACGCCGCTGGGCATGGGCAGCTATCACGGCAAGCTGCACGAGCGCTTCGACATCTGGCGTGAGAAGATCAAGGCAATCGGCCAGTGTTCGAACGTCTCGGTCAAGCTGGGCGGGCTGGCGATGAGCTTTGCGGGGATGCCGGACCACGGCCCGGCGGCGGAAACCCCGTCCGAGACGCTGGCGGCGATGTGGCGGCCCTATATAGAAACCTGCATCGAAGCCTTCGGCCCGGCCCGCGCGATGTTCGAAAGCAACTATCCGGTCGACAAATGGGGCGCGAGCTATGCGACCCTGTGGAACGCCTTCAAGCACCTGACCCACGGCGCCTCGGCAGACGAAAAGCGCGCGCTCTACGCCGGAACCGCCGCGCGGTTCTATGGGATGGAGCACCTGCTGCCCTAGCCATGGCCTCCATCCATCTGCCTCGCACCATCCGCATCGGCGGCGGCGTTCTGGCCGAGCTGCCCGCGGTCCTCGCCCAGAACGGCCTGACGCGCCCGCTGATCGTCACCGATAGCTGGATCGAAAGTTCGGGCCTGCTGGCGCGGGTTCAGGACTTGCTGGCGAAGGCCGGCATTGCCGCGCGCGCCTTTACCGGGGTGGTGCCCGATCCCACCGTGGCCTCGGTTGAGGAGGGCTGCGCCTTTCTCGCGGAGGGAGATCACGATTGCGTGATCGGGCTGGGCGGTGGCAGCCCGATCGACAGCGCCAAGATGATTGCGGTCAAGGGCACCCGCCGCATCGCCGATCTGAAGGCCCCGCATCAGGAAGACGCACCGGCGCTGCCAATCGTCGCCATCCCGACCACCGCCGGGACCGGATCGGAGGCCACCCGCTTCACCGTCATCACCGACGCGGACACCGACGAGAAGATGCTGTGCGCCGGGCTGGCCTACCTGCCCAGCTTCGCGCTGGTCGATTACGAGCTGACCCTGACCAAGCCCGCGCGCCTGACCGCCGATACCGGGATCGACAGCCTGGTCCACGCGGTCGAGGCCTATGTCTCGAAGCAAGCCAACCCCTTCGCGGATTCGATGGCGCTCAATGCGATGCGGCTGATCTGGCCCAACCTGCCGCTGGCCTGCCAGGACCCCGGCAACCGCGCGGCGCGCGAGGCGCTGATGCTGGGCGCGCTGCAGGGCGGGATTGCCTTTTCCAACAGCTCGGTGGCGCTGGTCCACGGGATGAGCCGGCCGATCGGGGCACACTTCCATGTCAGCCACGGGTTGAGCAATGCGATGCTGATGCCGGTGGTAACCCAATGGAGCGCCCCCGCCGCCCTGCCCCGCTACGCCGACTGCGCCCGCGCAATGGGCGTGGCCGACGCGGCCGAGAGCGACCAGAGCGCCGTCGGCCGTCTGATCGAAGCTCTCCACCAGATCAACGCGGACCTGGCCGTCCCCTCCCCCGCCGCCTACGGCATCGACAAGGCACGCTGGGACGAACTGCTGCCGCTCATGGCCGAGCAGGCGCTGGCGAGCGGCTCGCCCGGGAACAACCCGCGGGTGCCGGGGTTGGAGGAGATTGTAGGGTTGTACCTGGCGGCTTGGGCCCACTGATCACCACAACTGCGGACGCGCGATCATCAGCCAAAACGTAGCCGTCAATCCTGCGAAAGCCGGCCATCCCAATGCAAACCACCAGCGGATCACCCTGCGATAGTCCAGTCCCAGCGGCGAACCCAGTTCTGCCGCCTGCTCGGCCAATTCGGTTGCGCGGATTTGCAGCCACACCACCGGGGCCCAACACGCAAAAGCCAAGGCGTAAAGGGCGTAGGCCGCTACCAGCCAGCTTTCCGTCAGAGAATAGCCCGCTACGCGCGCCAGCAGCACACCGCTGATCGGTTGCAGAATTCCGCTGCCTCCGGTGAATATCCAGTCTGCTCGCACGACCATCCGCCCGACCTTGGCTATGGTACCGGCATCGCCCGACAGATGTGCGTTCCAGAAGTACCACGCAGTACCCGCACCAAACCCGAACAGCACCGTGCTGGACAGCACATGGGCCCATTTGAGGAGGAAATAGGGTTCCATCATCGCGAATCCGCAATGGCACCGTGAACCAGCACCAGGGCCAGGATCGGAAGGTTCTTCAGCAATGGCCCCAGCGGATCGAGCCACAGCCCCGGAAGCGCCCACCCGATCACCGCCGTGTACCCGCCGATCACCGCCAGTTGCGCCCAGGTCGCCCATCGGCCTTTGCGGTTGAACAGCACCAGCGCGGCCAGTCCGGCATCGGCCAGGCTGGCTCCGATCCGCAGCGGATCTTCGAAACCAGAAGGCAAGGCGAGCGATCGCACCACATCATGGGTCTGCTCCGCGCCCTGCGTCAGCCCAAGCCAGGCCGACACCAGCCACAACAGCGCAAGCACACAGCGAATGGTCGGCGCCAAGAAATAGAGCCGCGCGTGCCAGCGATCCTGCACTTGCGCCGGTTGGTCGCGCAGCGCGTTGGCCATGCTGCGTGGACTGGTGCCGACAGCACTGGAGAATGCTGCGCCATCGCCAGCGTTGCCAGCGATCAACTGATTCAGGCTGACCGATGAGACTGGTCCTTCGCGCCAAAGATCGCCAAGTCTGGCGATCACTTGCATGAGCGGCAGGGGCAGCGCGAGATACCGGGTCCGGCCAAATCCCAGCCAGGCCCGATAGCGCTTGAGGATTTCGCGGTGCGACAGGGTTTCGGGACCGCAAGGCTCAAGTGTTTGTCCGGCAAAGCCCGGGCCCGCCGTGACCCGCGCCACGGTTTCAGCCAGATCATCGACGTGGATCGGCGAAAATTCATATCCCTCTCCCGCGGGCACCGGGACCGCAAATGGAAGTGCAGCCAGCCCGCGCAACAGCGAGGTACCGCCATAGCTGCCCTCGGCATAGACCAGCGACGGTCGCAGGATCGTCCAGGCCAAACCCGATGCGCGCAGCACTTGTTCGCCGCGCAGTTTGCTTTGGGCATAGTCAGTCGGCACATCCGCCCGCGCACTGATGGCGGAAACGAGTATTACGCGCTGCAGGCCGACGCTTGACGCTGCAGCAATGAGCGCACCGGGCATGGCGACATGGATTGCTTCCATTTCTGGCCCGCGCAGCACACCAGCGGCGTTGACCACCACATCGATCCCATTCAGCAGTCCGTGCCAGTGTTCGGGTTCTACCGCTTTGGCGAGGTCGATCTGGACAAACCGCGCGCCCGGCATCGCCGCCTCCAACCCGGCAATGCTGCGCGCCGTCCCGGTGACGGCGTGCCCTTCAGCGAGCAGGCGGGTAACGATATGGCGGCCGATGAAGCCGCCAGCCCCAAGGACGAGCACCCGCATCATAATTAAACCACCCCCAACACCTCAAACACCAGCGGCACGCTCTCCAGCACGATCCCGTCGCCGACATGCACTGCCCCGCCGGTCACTACCGTCGCCATCACCCCGCATTTGCGGACCAACGATCCGTCTTCCGCCGTGTCCAGCGTCGCGGCCATCAGGCCTTTGGCGACACCGTCGATCTGTTTGCAGGGGTTGCGCAGGCCGGTGATCTCGATCACCGCCTCGGCCCCCAGCCGCAGGCGGGTGCCGGCGGAGAGGCCCAGCAGGTCGAGCCCGCGGGTGGTGATATTCTCACCCAGTTGACCGGGCGCGACCGCAAAGCCCTTGACGGCCAGTTCCTCGAACAGTTCGGCGTGGATCAGGTGGACCTGGCGCAGGTTGGCGACGCTGGGGTCCTTGGCCATGCGCGAGAGGTGCTGGACCGTGCGACCGGCGTGGGCATCGCCGTCCACCCCCAGGCCGGGCAGCAGGGTGATACTGGCGCAGGGCGCCTTGGAAAAGCGGTGTTCCGCATCGCGGGCAAGGCCGATGATGGTGGGGCTCATGGGGGCACCTAACCACTGTGGCTCGCTGGTGTCGAGCGAAGTCGAGACACAGTGCGCAGCGTATCTCGCCTTCGCTCGACACGATCGGGAGTGGAAAGCGAACGGATAGGGAAAGGACTGGACTGCCGCCAACGGCAGTCGCGCGCGCTGCCGCGCCGGGCAATTTTCCTGCACGGCGCGCAGGCGCCAGGGTGGATTTCATGGCCATTTTCTTCCTGGCTCCGATCGCCGCGCAGTCGCCTTCGCCGCCCCGCGACCAGGCCGAAATGGGCGGAGGCGCCGCCCGGCCCCCTGGGATTTTTCTGCTGCTGTGAACCCTGTGAACTTTGTGAACTTCCAAGACCCTCGACAGCGCTGATTGCGTCTCATAAGAAAACCCGAACGCCACGAGAGGATACGCCCAGCGATGCCGCTTCCCGCCCCGTTCGACCGCCTTCGCCTGCCCGTCATCGGCTCACCGTTGTTCATCATCTCTGGTCCCGAACTGGTGATCGCGCAGTGCAAGGCCGGGGTGATCGGCAGCTTTCCGGCGCTCAACGCGCGGCCCTCGGGCGTGCTCGACGAGTGGCTGCACCAGATCACCGAGGAGCTGGCGGCCCACAACCGCGCCAACCCGGATCGGCCAGCGGCGCCCTATGCGGTCAACCAGATCGTCCACAAGTCAAACAACCGGCTGGAAGAGGACATGGAGGTCTGCGCCAAGTGGCAGGTGCCGATGACGATTACCTCGCTCGGCGCGCGCGAGGACATCAACCAGGCAGTCCACAAGTGGGGCGGGATCGTGCTGCACGACGTGATCAACGACCGGTTTGCCCACAAGGCGATCGAAAAGGGCGCCGACGGGCTGATCCCGGTCGCGGCCGGAGCCGGCGGTCATGCCGGAACGCTCTCCCCCTTCGCCTTGATGCAGGAAATCCGCGGCTGGTTCAGCGGGCTGGTCGCCCTGTCCGGCTCGATCGCCTGCGGCCGTTCGATCCTGGCGGCGCAGGCGATGGGCGCGGACTTTGCCTATATCGGCTCACCGTGGATCGCCACGACCGAGGCCAACGCCCAGCAGGCCTACAAGGACGCCATCGTTGCCGGGTCGGCCGGCGACATCGTCTATTCCAACTTGTTCACCGGGGTCCACGGAAACTATCTGCGCCCGTCTATCGTTGCGGCAGGGCTCGATCCCGACAACCTGCCGGTGAGCGATCCCACCCAGATGAATTTCGGATCGGGCGGCAACACCGATGCCAAGGCCTGGAAGGACATCTGGGGTTCGGGCCAGGGGATCGGCGCGGTCACCGCGGTGGAGAGCGTGGAGCAGCGGGTGGACCGGCTGGAGGCCGAATACGATCAGGCGCGCATCGAGCTGGCCGCCAAGGCGCGGCTGACGCTGGCCTAGGCGTCGATCAATTCGGTCGCCGGCCACAGCAGCGCGGCCATCGCGTCAAGCTCGGCAAAGTCGATCCCTGTCCCCAGCGGATCGCGGCGGTTGAGCCGCAGCCGGCGATGTTGATCGAGCAGGCGGCGGCGCAGCGCACGCTGCAGCAGCTCGAGCCGGTCATAGGCTTCGCTCAGCGCGACTTCGGGCGCGCGCAGCCGGGTGGATGACCACCCATGTTCGATCTGGCCGACCCGCTCGATCACCATCTCGTTGTAGCTGCGGTGCGGGCCGCGGTGCAGCGGCAAGCCGATCCGTACCGCCGCATCGTCGTTCGCCGGCAGCAGCAGGCCGTTGCGGCGGAAGTCCTCGAACCCCAGCCGGTCGCTCCCCAGCGCCGAGAGCAGCGGCGCAAAGCACGGGCGCGACATCAGCTGGCGGGGCAGGATGTGGTGGCGTTGCAGCGCGGGATCATAGTCGGGCGCCTCGCGGCGGTTGACCGCGCGAAAGGCGATGCGCTGGCGTGGCGGCAGACGCAGGCAGTGGCCCGCGCCGGTCAGATCACCCACGCCGCACCTCCCGCCCCGTGCCGCTCACTTGCGCACCATCACCCGCAGCTGCTGTCCATCGCGTACCGGCACGGCCAGCAGCGCCTCTCCATTGGGGCCTTCGAACTCCCGCGTGTCCAGCAGCGGGCCACTCTCGATCAGCTCATGGATCAGGCGGACCGAGATCCGGGCAATCGCTGCCGCAGGCAAGGCGCGTTCGGGTTCGAACCGCAGCTCCTGCCCGATCAGCAGCCCCAGCCCCAGCGAGACCATCGCCCCGTTGCTCTCACGCCGCAGCGAGGTCAGCCCCAGTGCCGGGAACGCGCCGCCATCCAGCCAGTCCTGGACGACACGGCGAAAGTAGCCCGGTTCCATCCAGCTGCCGGCCGGCTGCCAGCACACCGCCTTGAGCTCGGGCAGGGTAGCGAGGCGCGACCCGATCGCCGCAAGCACCCGCACGATCGGCAGCAGCCCCCGGCCCGCGGCAATGTGCGGGCCCGGCGCCAGCCAGATCGCCTCCCCCATCGGCGCAGCATCGAGCCCCAGCAAGGCGCCGCGCGGCGGCAGCAAGCCTGCCGGGGCTGGCGTCAGCCCGCCACAATCGAACGTCAGTCCGCTGGACAACAGTTCAAGCCAGCCCTCGGACGGATCCGGGCTGTGACTGACGGCATAGGCCCCTGGCAGGGCAAACCCTTGCCCGACCGCTGCGACAGCCGCCGCATCGGGGCGCGCGCCCTTGGCGAAGACAAGCGAGAGGATCGCTTCTTCGGCGCCGCCAGCAGTGGCATCCGCGTTGCCGATGACTATCTCCCCGAAGTCGCATCAAACCGGTCAATTGTCTGTGGCATCAATTCAACGGGTTAGTCGAGTCCTGTCGTACCGGATTGATCTGTTACGGATCATTCTTCAGAACAGGCCGAGCGCAATTCCTTCCGCCATGGCCGCGCCAAGCGAACCGCAATGCGCCAATTCCGCTTCTCCAACCACTTTGGGTGTGAGAATTTCCGCGGGGCTCTGCGCGCCAAGATTGACGATATAGGGCTCTGCCACCCGGCGCAGTCGCCACCCGGTCACGATTCGGTCTATCTGCGACTGCGCACCGTGGCCGTCGGACCCGGCCGCGATCAGTGTCGCATAGGGCCGCCCTTCGATCCGGCCCAGCAGCGGGTAATAGCAGCGATCGAACATCTCTTTCATCGCGCCGCTCATCGTCCCCAGATTTTCGGGACAGACGAACAAATAGCCCTGCGCTGCCAGCAGCAGATCCGCGGTCACGCAATCGGCCGCGACCAGTTCAGCCGCAGCGCCCGCGCCCGACTGCGCCGCGCGGGCCATGGCCTGCGCGGCGCCGGTCCGGCTGTGCCAGACGATTGCCAGCATCGGCTCAACAGCCCGGTTTGACCATCCCGCCCAGCAAGCCGCCAAGGCCGCCCTTGGGCTTGCACTTGTCATTGGGGGGCGGCGTCTGGTTCGGATCCTGACCGGCCATGCCGGCCATTCCGGCCATGTCCATCCAGCTGGTCATCGAACGGTGACGGACCCGCGCGGTCCATTCCAGGTTCCATGCCGCCTTTGGATCGGCGGGACGCGGCGGATAGGCGAAGCTTTCTTCAGGCCCGAATGCACTCAGCGTACCCATCCGGAAATCGGGAGCAGCCGCGCGGACTTCCGCAGGGATCGTGCAGGTCGTGACACCTGGCGCCAGCAGCGTCCGGTCCTTGACCAGGCCCGCCACCTGTGCAGGGCTGAGCCAGTCGGTCAGACCACCGCCGAACTGGCGGCTGGCGCTGCTGGTCCACATCACCATGTCGCCCATCTCGCCCTGGCCGCTCATCTTGCCGCCCATCAGCGTGGCCAGATAGCCGGTAGCGTCGCTCAGCGCGTTCCAGCGCAGCAGGGTGGCGCCGCTGGGCAGCGATCCGGTGCTGCTGGTCAGCGCGCCCATGAAGTCCTTGCTGAGGGTGAAGCCGATCTCAGGCGCATAGTTGCCGGCGATCCGGTGGGCGCCAAGCAGCGAACTGTCCGCCTTGACGAACTTGCCATCCTCGGCCGGCCAGCGCCCGAAGGTCTTGCTGTTGGCTTTCGTCGGTCCCCAATCGCGGATGATGGTCGATGTCCACAGCCCGGCGGGCGCCTGCCCGGCGGCCAGCTTGGCAAAGTCGATCACCACCGGCTGACCTTTGGGCGCATGTTCGCCGCAGCCCCAGAACACCAGCAGGCGCCCCTTGGGACGCCGCCCTTCGGGAAAACCTTCAGGAACCCGCTCGTCCTGCGGGGTGACCAGCGCTACCGACTTGCCCAGTTTGGCACTGGGCGGCATGAAATGATCGGCCTTGGGCGCGCCCTTTTCCGGCCCGCGCCCGCTGCCAAGCCGCAGGTAGAGCTCGTGCTGGGTACGGCTGCCGCCGCGCCCCAGCATCATTCCCATGGCCCCGCCCATACCGCCGCCCATCGCGGCCATTCCCGAAACGGTTCCGGCCCGCATATCGTAACGGGCAACCGGCCCGCTCGTCGGCCCGCGCTGGGCCAGAACCGGCAAGGCGATCGCGGCAGTGACCGCAAGTGACGCAAAGACGACCAGATTTCGCTTGGCTCGCATGGCAATGGACTCCGTGGTGTCGCGCTCCCGGCACGAGCGAACGCCCCTCGCCGAGCGAAGTCAATTGTCGAGATCAAATTGCGAGAGCTTTTCCTCCTCGTGCGGATCGGATAGCGCAAGCGGATGACGTCCACGGAAACATCCATTCTCGGCCTCGAGCGGTCGCTTTCGGGGCGCCTGTGGCGCTGGCGCGGCGGCAACATGGACCTGGGCGCGGGCAGCGCGACGCTGGAACACGATCTGGTCACCCAGCTGTTGCTGGCGCGCGGGGTGGCTCCGGACGACATCGAGCGCCAGCGCAACCCCTCGCTTCGGGCCTTCCTCCCCGACCCCAGCCTGTTTCGCGACATGGATGCCGCCGCCGAACGGCTGGCCCAGGCCGTGCTCACCCGCGAACGGTTGACCGTCTACGGCGATTACGATGTCGACGGGGCAACCAGCGCCGCGTTGCTGATCCGCCTGCTGCGCGGGCTGGGGCACGAAGCCGACTATTACATCCCCGACCGTCTGCTTGAGGGTTACGGCCCGTCGGGCGAGGCCCTGGTGCGGCTCGCCGAGCAGGGATCGAGCCTGATCGTCACGGTCGATTGCGGGGCCATGGCCCATCAGGCGCTGGACATGGCGCATCAGGCCGGGGTCGACGTAATCGTGGTCGATCACCACAAATGCGCGGCCGAGCTGCCCCGCGCCGCCGCGCTGGTCAATCCCAACCGGCTCGACGAAAGCGACGCCGGCGCCGCCCACGGGCACCTCGCCGCAGTCGGGGTGGCGTTCCTTCTGGCGATCGCCACGGTTCGCACGCTGCGCCAACGCGGCTTCTTTGAAACGTGTCCCGAACCCGATCTGTTCAGCCTGCTCGATCTGGTCGCGCTGGGCACGGTGGCGGATGTCGCGGCGCTCCACGGACTCAACCGGGCGCTGGTTGCCCAGGGGCTGAAGGTCATGGCCCGGCGCGAAGGGATCGGCATGGCGGCGCTGATCGACGCCAGCCGCCTGACCCGTGCGCCGACCTGCAGCGATCTTGGCTTCGCACTCGGCCCGCGGATCAACGCAGGGGGCCGGGTTGGCGAATCCACCCTGGGGGTGCGCTTGCTGACCACAGAAGATCCCGACGAAGCCCGTGCGATCGCCGCCCAGCTGTCTCAGCTCAACGAGGAGCGCCGGGCCATCGAAGCCGAAGTGCAGGAAGCGGCGGAGGCGCAGATCGATGCCCAGCACAACCGCGCCGTCCTGACGCTCGCCGGGCGCGGCTGGCACCCCGGCGTGATCGGGATCGTGGCCGGTCGGATCAAGGAAAAGACCGGCAAGCCGGCTGTGGTGATCGCCCTCGATGCTGATGAGCATGGCAACGGCAAGGGTTCGGGCCGCTCGATCTCCGGTGTCGATCTCGGCGCCGCGATCATCGCCGCGCGCGAGCACGGGTTGCTGATGGCGGGCGGCGGGCACGCCATGGCAGCGGGGCTGACCGTCGCTCCCGACAAGCTGGAGGCGCTGGGCGAATGGCTTGACCAACAACTGGGTCATGCGGTTTCGGCCGCCCAGGCCAATCAGGCGCTGCTGCTCGACATGGCGCTGACGCCGGGCGGGCTGAAACCGTCGCTGGTCGAAGCGATGGACAGCGCCGGACCCTTTGGCGTCGGCTGGCCCGGGCCGCGGATTGCCGTGGGGCCGGTGCGGCTGGTCAAGGCCGATGTCGTGGGCACCGATCACGTCCGCCTGATCGTGCGCGGAGACGATGGCGCCAGCTTCAAGGCGATCGCGTTTCGCGCCGCCACCAGCAGCATGGGCCAGACGCTACTCCACGCCACCCATCACCGCCGCCTGTGGCTGGCCGGCCGCGCCAAAATCGACGATTGGGCCAGCCGCCCGCAAGCCGAACTGCACCTTGAAGATGCCGCCTTTGCCGATTGAAACAATATTGCCCTTTGCACTTGACCCCTCCGGCACGCTTGCCTAAAGGCGCGGCCTGCCCACGGCATAGCCGGTGCGGCCCCTTCGTCTAGAGGCCTAGGACGCGGCCCTTTCACGGCTGAAACACGGGTTCGATTCCCGTAGGGGTCACCAACCGGAATGCCGGGGCAGTTTCACTTTCGGCCCCTTCGTCTAGCGGTCAGGACGCGGCCCTCTCACGGCTGAAACACGGGTTCGATTCCCGTAGGGGTCACCAGCCGCCATCGCTGCGGCAGATCGTCACCATGGCGTCACAATCAATCCGCATTTGCCGCTGGTGACATCGCAGCGGCTTCCCTAGAAGCGCCGCCTATGATCGGCTGGCGTACCTTTCCTCTGGCGAGCGGACTGCTCGCTTTGGCGGCGGCTATTGCTATGGCGCTGGCCGGAGCCAATCCCTGGCTGGTTCTGGCGGTGCTGGTACTGTGGCTGGGCTCGCTGTGGCTGGCCGTGCCGGAACCCGAAATTGCGGCGCCGAAGGTCGATGCTGCCGAAGCTTCGCGCGATGCGGTGCGTGAAACGATCGAGGCGTTGGGCGGGCCGGTGCTGCTGCTCGATCAAGCGCGGATCGTGATGGCCAATGGCGCCGCACGCGCGGCGCTGGGCAGCCACATCGTCGGGCAGGACGCCCGCATCGCCTTGCGCCACCCCGACGCGATGCGGCTGCTCGATATGGAAGACGGCGCCAGTGTCAGCATTCCCGGCTTCACCGGCGGGCGCAGCCTGTGGCAGTTGGTGCGCCGCCGGATTGATGCGGATCGCTGGCTGATCGAACTGACCGACCGGACATCCGAATCCGACGTCGGGCGCGCGCACACCGATTTCGTCGCCAATGCCAGCCACGAGCTGCGCACGCCGCTCGCCGCGATCATCGGTTATGTCGAAACTCTGGAAGACGGCGGCCCGGCGGTGGATGCTGCGGCCAGCAAGCGGTTTCTTGGAATCATCGAACGCGAGGCCAAGCGGATGCTGTCACTGGTCGAAGATCTGATGACGCTCAGCCACGTCGAGGCAGAGAAGCACGACCGTCCGTCCGAAGATATCGACCTTGGCCGTCTTGCCGCGCGGGTGGTGGGCGAGGTTTCGTCGCTGCGCGGGAAGGAACGGGTCGAACTCGGCGATTGCCTGGCGGACGTACGCATTGCCGGCGACGCGGGGCAGCTTGAGCAATTGCTGCGCAACCTTATCGACAATGCCCTGAAATACGGCGCGCCGGACCAGCCAGTGCGCGTTGGCCTCCACGACGCCGAGCGGGGCCGCGTGGTGCTCTCGATCGTTGACAAGGGCCCGGGCATCGCAGCCGAACATCTGCCGCACCTCACCCGGCGCTTTTACCGCACCGATCCTGGGCGCAGCCGCGCTTCGGGCGGCACGGGACTTGGCCTGGCGATCGTCAAGCACATTGTCGAGCGGCACGGCGGTCAGCTCGATATCGCCAGCGAAGTAGGGGAAGGCACCAGCGTATCGGTCACCCTGCCCCGTCGCACTGACGAGCCAGAGTGACATTCGCGATCAGAAGCTGGCGCTGAGCCCGACCGTCATGATATGGTCCATGTTGTCCGGGCCGCCGCGGACGATCCCGAGCTGGTTCATATACCCCAGGTCGACATTGAACCGTTTGCTGAGCGGGGCAGACACGGCAATCGCGTTGCGCATCCGGTCATAGCCCGACACCTTCTGGAAGCCCGTGGTGTTGAGGTTGACGAAGCTTTCGTGGGTGAGATTCAGCGTGAGCTTGCCAACCAGTGGTGCGCTGGCCTTGAGATAGGGTCGCAGGCGCCAGCCGGTGCCGACCGCGCCTTCGCGCCAGCGTTCTTCCATCCGCATCCGGGCGCTGAACTTCACCGCGCCCAGCTTCGCAAAATTGTCAACGCTGACCTGCTGACGCAGGCGGTGCTCCATCACGGTGAAGTCGCCATGCGAATAGAGCGGATCGTGGACATAACCGGCCGCAATAGTAACCTGCTTGCTCGGTTTGTAGCCCAGCATCAGCGCATTCTCGATTTCGTAGAGCCCCTTCGCTTCGCTCGTGCGAATGACGATCTCGTCCGAGACCCGGAAACCGCCGCCAAGCCCAACGGTGAGGCCCAATGTCTGCCAATACTGGGTATCTTCGCCCGCCACTGCCGGGGAAGCCAGCGCCAGGGCCGGGACGATCAAGAGACAGCGAAGCGAAATGCGCATGGGACGATTATCCTTGAGGGAACATTTGCAGCGGGAACTAGGTCAGTTTTGTGACACTTCGATGACGTTTTGTGCCAATAGCCTGACATCACCATGACACACCGTTCGTGACCATGGATTGGCGGGGGCGTGACAGAGTGTGTCATCAATCTGTCATCAAACCTGACCAGATCGGCGGCAATCACCGGTACGGAGAGATTCGCCATGACCAAGAAATTCTTTGCCCTTAGCGCCGCCGTTTCGGCCACTGCAATGCTTGCTGCCTGCGGCGGCGCGCAGAGCGGCTCGCGCGACCAGATCCGCGCCGTCGGATCGTCGACCGTCTATCCTTTCGCCAAGGCCGTGGCGGATTCGCTGGCCAAATCGAACAGCGCGATCAAGTCCCCCATCGTCGAATCGACCGGCACCGGCGCCGGCATGAAGCTGTTTTGCGGCGGTGTCGGTGTATCCCACCCCGATATCGAAAACGCCTCGCGCCGGATGAAGAAGTCCGAATATGAGGATTGCGCCAAGAATGGCGTCGACAAGATCGCCGAAGTGCAGGTCGGACTGGACGGCGTTGCCTTTGCTGAGGCCAAGGGCGGCCTGGGCCTGAAGCTCACCCCCGCAGATGTGTACAAGGCGCTGGCCGCCAATCCCTATGGCAAGCCCAACACCGCCAAGACCTGGAAGGACGTCAACCCGGCCTATCCGGCCGAGCCGATCCTGGTTTATGGCCCGCCCAGCACTTCGGGAACGCGCGATGCGCTGAAGGAGCTGATTCTGGCCAAGGGCTGCGACGCCAACCCGGAAATGAAGGCACTGAAGGACAGCGACAAGGAAAAGCACGACGCGATTTGCGGCGAAGTGCGTAGCGACGGGGCCTATGTCGACTCGGGTGAGAACGACAACCTGATCGTGCAGAAGCTGGAAGCCAATCCCAAGGCGGTCGGCGTGTTCGGCTTCTCCTACCTCGAAGAGAACGCCGACAAGCTGGTTGGCCTGACCATGAGCGGTGTTGCGCCGACCTATGCCTCGATCTCCGACTTCAGCTATCCCGGCGCCCGCCCGCTCTACATCTACGTCAAGGTCGCTCACCTTGACGCGATCAAAGGCCTGAAGGACTTCGTGGCCGAATGGGCCAAGAGCTGGGGCAAGGACGGTCTGCTGGCCAAGCAGGGCATGGTGGTCGCCCCCGCCGACATTCAGGCGAAGAATGCCAAAATCGCCAGCGAATTCACGCTGCTCGATCCGGCGGAACTGAAGTAAGCTAAGCTTTCGAATCCGCTGTACAAGGACCCGCGCACACGATGTCGCCAGCCATTCCGATCCTGCTAGCCCTGGCACTGGGGCTGATCGGCTGGTTGGCGGCGCGTGCGCGGGCCTGGGCCTTGCGCAAGGACGCGAGGGCCGCAGGAGCAGATCTCCATTCCCTGCCGGGCTATCATGCCTGGTACGTCGCTCTGTGGACGGTTGTTCCCGCAACCCTGTTCGCCGCCACCTGGATGGCAATCAGCCCTGGTTTGATTCTGACGCGGGTCATGGCCCACCCCGCAGCGGCTAGCCTGCCCGCTTTCGGGATCAAGCGCGACGCCATCCTTGCCGAAGCGCAGGCGCTCGCCTCCGGGCAGTTGATGGCCGGGTTCCAGCCCGAAAGCGCCGCGCTGGTCGAACCCTTCCGGGCGGCGCTGGGGCAGTTCAACCTGATCGGCATCGTCGCGACCCTGGCGCTGGGTCTGGCGGGCGGCGGCTTTGCCTATCTGCGGCTGCGCCCGGGCTTCACGGCCCGCACCCGGGTCGAGCGTGCGGTGATGGCCGGGCTGCTGGCGGCATCGCTGGTCGCGATCCTGACCACCTTCGGCATCCTGGCATCGCTGCTGTTCGAAACCGCACGGTTCTTCCAGATCGTCAGCCCCGGCGATTTCCTGTTCGGCACCCATTGGGGCCCGGATCCGATGTCCGATCCGTCAACCACGCAGGGCAGCAACTACGGCGCGGTGCCGCTGTTCTGGGGAACGATCTTCATCGGCGCGATCATCGCCATGATTGTGGCGATCCCGCTGGGTCTGATGAGCGCGATCTTTCTCACCCAATACGCCACGCCAACGCTGCGCAAGTGGATGAAGCCGCTGCTTGAAATCCTCGCCGGCGTGCCGACCGTGGTCTACGGCTATTTCGCCGCATTGACCGTGGCCCCCGTGATCCGCGATTTCGGGCACCTGATCGGCATTTCCAGCGCATCGAGCGAAAGCGCGCTCGCGGCCGGTCTGGTGATGGGGATCATGATCATCCCCTTCGTCTCCTCGATGGCCGACGATTCGATCGCCGCTGTGCCGCAGGCGATGCGCGACGGCAGCCTGGCGATGGGCGCGACCAAGTCGGAAACGATCAAGAAGGTGCTGATCCCGGCTGCCCTGCCCGGCATTGTCGCGGGCGTGATGCTGGCGGTCAGCCGGGCGATCGGCGAAACAATGATCGTGGTAATGGCCGCCGGTGCTACCGCGCGCCTCTCTGCCAATCCGTTCGAAACGATGACCACGGTCACGTTCCAGATCGTCGCCATGCTGACTGGTGAGGGCAGTTTCGATCACCCCGCCACCCTCTCGGCCTTTGCGCTGGGAATGGTGCTGTTCCTGGTAACCCTGATGCTCAACTTCATCGCCCTGCGCGTCGTCAAACACTTCCGTGAAGCCTATGAGTGATCCGGTTCAGCTCCGCCTGGCGCGGATCGAAGCGCGGTTGAAAAGCCGATACGCTGCCGAACGCCGGTTCAAGGCGCTGGGCTTTGCCGCGGTGCTGTTTTCCGCGCTGGTGCTGGCCTTTCTGCTCGTCACCATGACCGCCAATGCGCTGGGCGGGTTCCAGCGCACCGAGCTGAAAGTGCCGATCGACTTTTCGTCCGGCTTGCTGACCGTAGACCCCTCGCAGTTGCAGGGACCGCAGGCGATGCAGGCGCTCGAAGGCGCTGGCCTCAAGGACGTGGTGGCCTTCGCGGCCGCCAAGCAGCTGGGCGATGCCGGCGCCGCACAGGTGCAAGACAACGCCTGGCGCGCGGTGGCCAAGGCGCTGATTGCCGATCCCTCGCGCCTGTCGGGCACCTTCGCCGCCTCGCTTCCGGCCAGTGATGACCTCGCAGCGGCGGCGCGCGGCGACGGGCAAAAGACGCTGCGCCCGCTCGCCGCAAAGCTGCGCGCCGAGGGCAAGCTGGTGTCCGCCATCGACTGGGGCTTCCTGTCGCGCGGCGATGCCACCGGCCCGCAGGATGTCGGCATCTGGGGGGCACTCAAGGGCTCGATGCTGACCATGCTGGTCACGCTGGCGCTGGCCTTCCCGATCGGCGTGCTTGCTGCGGTCTATCTTGAAGAATACGCCCCCAAGAACCGCTGGACCGAGATCATCGAGGTTTCGATCAACAACCTCGCGGCGGTTCCCTCAATCATCTTCGGGCTGCTGGGGCTGGCGGTGTTTCTGGCGATCTTCCCCAACTTCCGCTCAGCACCGCTGATCGGGGGGATGACCCTGGCGCTGATGACCATGCCGGTGATTGTCATATCGGGGCGCAACGCGATCAAGGCCGTGCCGCCTTCCATCCGCGACGCGGCACTTGCGGTCGGGGCAAGCCGGGTCCAGACGGTGTTCCACCATGTCCTGCCGCTGGCCCTGCCCGGTATCCTGACCGGCACGATTATCGGCATGGCCCGCGCGCTGGGTGAAACCGCGCCGCTGCTGATGATCGGGATGCGCGCTTTCGTCGCCAGTCCGCCCGAAGGGTTCACCTCACCGGCCACCGTGCTGCCGGTGCAGATCTTCCTGTGGTCGGACGAAATCGACCGCGGCTTCGTCGAGCGCACATCGGCCGCGATCATCGTCCTGCTGCTGTTCCTGCTGGTGATGAACGGCCTCGCCATTTATCTCCGTAACCGATTTGAGAAACGCTGGTGACCACCCTACACGAACTTGACCCGGTCGATTCCAAGATCACCGCCCGCGACGTTTCCGTCTACTACGGGGACAAGCGCGCGATCGACAACGTGTCGATCGATATCGCCACCCAGTATGTCACGGCCTTCATCGGCCCGTCGGGCTGCGGCAAGAGCACGTTCCTGCGCACGCTCAACCGGATGAACGATACGATCGCCGGGGCCCGGGTCGAAGGCGAGATCAAGCTGGACGGCAAGGATATCTATACCTCCGGCATGGACGTGGTGCAGCTGCGCGCGCGGGTGGGGATGGTGTTTCAAAAGCCCAACCCCTTTCCCAAGTCGATCTATGAAAATGTCGCCTACGGGCCGAAGATCCATGGCCTGGCCGCCAGCAAGGGCGAGCTGGACGAAATCGTCGAACGATCCCTGAAACGGGCGGGCCTGTGGGACGAGGTTAAGGACCGTCTGACCGACAGCGGCACCGCGCTGTCAGGCGGCCAGCAGCAGCGGCTGTGCATCGCCCGCGCGATCGCGGTCGATCCCGAAGTGATCCTGATGGACGAGCCCTGCTCCGCGCTCGATCCGATCGCCACGGCCCGGATCGAAGAACTGATCGACGAGTTGCGCGGCCGCTATGCCATCGTCATCGTCACCCATTCGATGCAGCAAGCGGCCCGCGTTTCACAGCGCACCGCCTTCTTCCACCTCGGCAAGATGGTCGAATACGGCAAGACGTCGGATATCTTCACCAATCCCCGCGAAGAGCGGACCAAAGATTACATTACCGGACGTTACGGTTAGGAATTGCGAATGGCACAGGAACACACCGTCAAGGCCTTCGACGAGGACATCACCCGCCTGCGCGGCCTGATCGCCGAGATGGGCGGGCTGGCCGAAGTGTCGATCGGCGAAGCGATGGAGGCCCTGGTCAAGGGCAATCAGGAACTGGCCAAGGGCGTGGTCGAACGCGACCGCCGGATCGATTCGCTCGAGGCGGAGATCGACAAGCTGGCGGTGCGGATTATCGCCCTGCGTGCGCCGATGGCCGACGACCTGCGCGAAGTCATCGCCGGGCTCAAGATCGCCGGCGTGGTCGAGCGGATCGGCGACTATGCCAAGAACATCGCCAAGAGCACCAACAAGATCCACGGCCGCCGCCAGTTCGAACCGCTTACGCTGATCCCGGCAATGGCCGAGCTGGCCAGCGAAATGGTCCACGACGTGCTGACTGCCTACGCCGCGCGCGATGCCGAACTCGCCGCCGAGATCGTCGCCCGCGACGACAAGGTCGATGCCTTTTACGAAAGCATCTTCCGCAACCTCGTCAGCCACATGATGGAAAACCCGGCCACCATTTCCAGCGCCGCGCAGCTGCTGTTCGTCGCCCGCAACATCGAGCGGATCGGCGATCACGCCACCAACGTCGCGGAAATGGTCTATTATGCGGCAACCGGATCCTATCTGACCGACAAGGAAGACAGGTCGGGGTCCTGAACACCATGAGCGCCCCCCGTTTGCTGCTGGTCGAAGACGATCCGGCGCTGGCCGAGCTGCTGGAATTCCGGTTCAAGGCCGAAGGCTACAGCGTGACCGTCACTCCCGACGGCGACGAGGCGCTGCTGCTGGCCAGCGAAGAGGCGCCTGATCTGGTCGTGCTCGACTGGATGATCGAGGGAACCAGCGGGATCGAGGTTTGCCGCCGCCTGCGCAAGGGCAAGGCCACCGCCCACGTGCCCATCGTCATGCTGACCGCGCGTGGAGCAGAGGACGACAAGATTCGCGGGCTGGACACCGGGGCCGACGATTTCGTCACCAAACCGTTCTCTCCGCGCGAGCTGATCGCCCGGGTCAACGCGATCATGCGCCGGATCCGCCCGGCGCTGGCTGGTGAAACGCTCACCGTGGGCGATCTCTCACTCGATGCCACCGCGCACAAGGTAACCCGGCGTGGTCAGGTGCTGGCGCTGGGGCCGACCGAGTTCCGCCTGCTCAAGTTCTTCATGGAGCATCCCGGCCGGGTGTTCAGCCGGGGGCAGCTGCTCGACGCGGTCTGGGGGACCGACAGCGATATCGAACTGCGCACCGTCGATGTTCATATCCGCCGCCTGCGCAAGGGCATCGAACTGCCCAACGCCGCCGATCCGGTGCGGACGGTGCGTTCGGCCGGGTACTCGCTCGAAGCGGTTTGAGCGCCTGCACTCCCGGAACCTGACAGCGAAAGGGCCGCTTCCCTAAGGAAACGGCCCCCTCCCCTCCCCGGATTGCGGGAAATCAGTCGAGATCAATACCACCCGGCAGCGGTGCAACCGGCTGCTGCGGCGCATCGGGATCATCCTCGTGCACTTCCACGATACCACGCCCGACGTGGCTCTTGCGGAAGCCATAGGCATAGTAAACGGCGAGGCCGATCGCGCCCCAGATCGGCAGCACCATCTTGGCCCCGTAGGGCAGGTTCCAGTACAGGAACACGCAGCCAAGAGCCGCGACCGGTCCAACCGCCCAGATCAGCGGTGTCCGGAACGGACGGGCCCGGCCAGGATCGCGCAGCCGCAGGATCATCACCGCGACGGCGACCATGAAGAAGGCAAACAGCGTTCCCGAATTGGAAATATCGGCCAGCTGACCTACCGGGAGCAGGGCGGCGGCAATCGCGACGAAGATCCCGGTCACCAGCGTCACGATATGCGGTGTCTTCCACTTGGGATGCACTGTCGCCAGCTTTTCGGGCAGCAGGCCATCGCGGGCCATGACGAAGAAGATGCGCGTCTGGCCGAACATCATCATCAGGATCACCGAAGGCAGCGCCAGATTCGCAGCCAGCCCGATCAGATCGCCCGCCCAACTGTAGTTGATCGAGCGCAGGACGTGCGCCAGCGCCTCGTTCGAGCAGACCAGCGGCGAATTGCCCTGAGCCGCCATAGCGGCGCACTGGGCAGTGAATTCGGCCGACCCGGGTTCAACCCCCAGAGCGGTTGGCTGGGCTCCCATCGCCCCGACTGCACCGGCTGCCACCAGCAGGTAAAACACGGTGCAGATCGCCAGGCTGCCGATCAGCCCGATCGGCACGTTGCGCTGCGGATTCTTGGTTTCCTCCGCTGCGGTCGAAACCGCATCGAAGCCGACATAGGCAAAGAAGATAGACGAGGCCGCGCCGACGATTCCCATGCCGGTGGTCCCCGCAGGGCCAAACCAGCCATTGGGTGCGAACGGAGCGAAATGCGTACCGTTGATCGCGGGCAACGTCAGGGCCAGGAACATCGTCAATGCAAGGATCTTGATCCCCACCAGCACGGCGTTGAACTGCGCGCTTTCCTTGGTGCCGATCATCAGCAGCCAGGTGACGGCCAACGCCACACCGATGGCGGGAACGTTGATCAGCCCGACCGAGAAATCGGCATGCGGGAGCATCCCCTGCATCGACCAAACTGGGCCGGATTGGAGCGCAAGCGGCAATTCGAACCCTGTCCAACTCTTCACAAGTCCCATGAAGTAGCCCGACCAACCAACGGAAACTGCAGATGCCGCCACGGCATATTCGAGAATCAACGCCCAGCCGACCGTCCAGGCCAACATCTCGCCAACTACGGCATAGGTGTAGGTGTAGGCCGAACCCGAAACCGGAACCATTGAGGCCAGCTCGGAATAGCACAGCGCTGCGACCGCGCAGACGAAGCCTGCGATCACGAAGCTCCACATCATCCCCGGACCGGCCTTCTGGGCAGCGGCGGCAGTCAGCACGAAGATTCCGGTGCCGATAATTGCCCCGACGCCCAGCAGCGTCAGCTGCACGGGGCCAAGCGAGCGATGAAGCGATTTCTTTTCGGCGGTCGCCAGAATGGCGTCCAGCGATTTTACGCGGCCGAACATGCATTTCCCCTAATCTGGCGGAGGCTGTCGCACCTGTGGATGCGCGCGTCCGCTGGTCATTCCCTGAGCGCGGAAGCTAGCGGCAAGCCGGGTATTGGCAAGCGCTAAAAGCCGCCCTTCCCCAGCTTTGCCACCTCGGCTAAAGGCGGTCCATGTCCACGACCTTCCAGCTCGACACATCGACCAGCCGCGCGCATCCCACGCCCACGCCGCTGCGCCGCCTTTCGATTCCCGCCGTCCGCCAGCGCAAGGCAGACGGCGTCACCACCGAACCGGTGGTGATGCTGACCGCCTATACCGCGCGGCAGGCGCAGCTGCTCGACGAACATTGCGACCTGCTGCTGTGCGGCGATTCGCTGGGCCAGGTGATCTATGGCTTGCCCAGCAGCCTGCAGGTGACGCTGGACATGATGATCGCCCACGGCGCGGCGGTGGTGCGCGGGTCCTATCACGCAGCGGTGGTGGTCGATCTGCCTTTCGGCACCTACGAAGCCTCCCCCGAACAGGCCCTGGCGAGCGCAACGCGGGTGCTGGCCGAAACCGGATGCAGCGCGGTCAAGCTGGAAGGCGGCGCGGTGATGGCCAAGACGGTGACCTTTCTCAGCCAGCGCGGCGTACCGGTGATGGGCCATGTCGGGCTGACCCCGCAGGCGGTCAACACGCTGGGCGGCTATAACGCGCGCGGACGCAGCGCGGCCGAGGCCGAGAAGATCGTCTCCGACGCGGTCGCGCTCGATCAGGCCGGCGCCTTTGCGATCGTGATCGAAGGCGTGGTCGAGCCGATCGCAATCGAGGCCACCAAGGCGGTCGCCTGCCTGACCATCGGCATCGGCGCGTCGAACCAGTGCGACGGGCAGGTGCTGGTGACCGAAGACATGCTGGGCATGTTCGAGCGCGTTCCGCGTTTCGTGAAGCGCTATGCCGAAATCGCAGGGGTGATCTCGTCCGCTGCGGAAAGCTACGCCGCTAACGTGCGGGCCCGCAGCTTCCCCGGTATCGAGCAGACCTACCAGCCCAAATAGCCGTTCGGCCCGAAACTCAATCAAGGAAATCCCGTTTTGCTGCGCTTTTACAAGGGTTCTATTCTCTTCACCCTGGCCTGTCTTGCGACTGCGGTCTGGTATGGCTGGGCCCAGACCGGCTCGATTCAGGGAACGCTCTCGCTGCTGTGGATTGTCGTGGTGCTGGCGGTGCTGGAAGTATCGCTGTCGTTCGACAACGCGGTGGTCAACGCCGCCGTGCTGGAGGACATGGACCACGTCTGGCAGCAGCGGTTCCTGACCTGGGGCATGGTGATCGCCGTGTTCGGGATGCGGATCGTGTTTCCCCTCGCGATTGTTGCGATCGCGGCGGGTCTTGGGCCGCGTGAGGCGTTGCAATTGTCGCTCAACGATCCGCAGCGCTACGAGGAAATCGTCAGCAGCGCCCACGTCGGCATCGCCGGCTTTGGCGGTGCCTTTCTGGCAATGGTCGGCCTCTCTTTCTTCTTCGACGGCGAGAAGGACGTGCACTGGATCGAATGGATCGAGGCCAAGCTCAGCACCATTTCCAATATCAAGGCGGCCGAGATCGCGCTGCTGCTGCTCTGCCTCTATCTGATCTCGTTGCTGCTGGATCCAACCGATGCGCTGACCTTCATGGTCTCGGGTGCGCTCGGGATCGTCACCTTCATCGGAGTCGAAGCGCTCGGGACGATCCTCGAAATGCGTGAAACGGCGCTGGAAGCGCAGGGCGCGGTCGTGCGCTCCGGGCTTGGCGGGTTTCTCTACCTCAACATTCTCGACGCCTCGTTCAGCTTTGACGGAGTAATCGGGGCCTTCGCGCTGTCCAACAACATGGTGGTGATCGCGCTGGGCCTGTCGATCGGGGCTATGTTTGTGCGCTCGATGACCATCATGCTGGTGCAGAAAGGTACCCTGGCGGAGTATCGCTATCTTGAGCACGGCGCGTTCTGGGCGATCATCGCGCTGGGTGCGATCATGCTGCTGTCGGCGAAATTCCACATTCCCGAAACCGTGACCGGCCTGATCGGCGCGGCGCTGATCGGAGCATCGCTGTGGTGGTCTGTCCGCCACAACCGCAAATTCCCCGACGGTGAGATCGAGGACGCGGTCAGGGCCGACTGAGCCGCGTGGCCAGCGGTGCGGCCAGCACCAGCTGGGCCAGGTGGTAAAGCAGAACCGGCAGCAGAATGGTCCCGGCCACGTGCGGCGGGAACAGCACCGTGGCGAGCGGCGCGCCCATCGCGATGCTCTTCTGCGCCCCGGCGAACAGCATCGAGATCCGGTTGGCGCGATCAAGACCCGCCAGCCCACCCACCAACCAGGCTCCCGCGTGCCCGATCAGCAGCATCAGCGCGGTTCCGCCCATCAGTCCGATCCAGCCGGCGCTTTGGATGTGGACCCAGAATTGCTGAGCCACCGCCCCGGAAAACGCGACATAAACCGCGATCGTGATCGAGCTGCGGTCCATCGAGGTCACCAGCGGCCGGTGGTCCTTCACCCAGCCCCCCAGCCGTCCTTGCAGCAACTGGCCCGCAGCAAAGGGCAGCAGCAGGATCGTGGCGACCTTGATCAGGCCGTCGGCGTGAAACTGCGGGGCGTCGCCCCCCGCAAGTACAGCATAGAGCGGCGCGGTGATGAATACGCCGAGAATATTGAGCAGCGCCGCCGCGACGACCGAACTCGCGACATTTCCCCCGGCCAGCGAGCTGTAGGCCGTGGCCGACTGGACCGTTGAGGGCAGGCAGCCGAGATAGAGAAAGCCCACCGCGATCAGATAGGGCATCCACGGCGTGCTGAGCTGCCATAGCCCCCACCCGGCCAGCGCCATGCCGCCAAACACCCAGCCCACCAGCGGCCACAGCAGCCGGTGGTTGCCCATCCCCGCAGCCACTTCGTGGCGCGGCAGCCGCAGCCCGTTGAGGAAGAACAGCAGAAACACCGCCGCATTCGCTACAAACTGTGCAGCCTCGCGCGCGCCGCCGCGCACCGGCAGGATAATCGCGAGGGCGATCGCCAGCACCAGGAGGCGGACCATTGGATCGATACGCTGGAAGAGGCTCATCGCCTGCATACGGCCGCTATCGTTTCAACGCCCTGCCAGTTTTGGCGCCGGCGCAGGCGTGGCCGAAAAGCGCGGCGCAGGGGCCGGCTGAACCATGCCGCCATCCTCTACAAAGGTGCGCCGCGCCACGTTGTGCGGGTGCTGCGGCGCTTCCTTCAGGCTTAGTACGGGGGCAAAGCAAATGTCGGTGCCGTTCATGATCGCGCACCATTCATCGCGGGTCCTGGTCAGAATCAGCGCGGTCATGCGATCCTTGAGTTCACCCCATTTGGCCGGGTTCATTTGCTGGGCGAAATCTGGATCACCCGCCAGCCCGGTCTTTTCCAGCAGCAGTGCATAGAATTGGGGTTCGATCGAACCGAGCGAGATCCACTTGCCGTCGGCCGTTTCATAGGTGTCGTAGAAGTGCGTCCCCGAATCGAGCAGGTTGACCCCGCGTTCGTCGCGCCACTGCCCATTGCCAAGGAAGGTGTAGGTCATCGCCGACAGGATCGCCGCGCCATCGACCATTGCGCAATCGACCACCTGCCCTGCCCCGCCCGAACGCGCGTGCAGCACGGCCGCTACAACCCCGAAGGCCAGCATCATTCCGCCGCCGCCGAAATCGCCCACCGCATTCACCGGAAACGTCGGCTTTTCGCCCTTGCGGCCATAGGAATGCAGCGCGCCCGACAGCGCGATATAGTTGATGTCATGCCCGGCCAGCGGTGCCATCGGCCCGTCCTGACCCCACCCGGTCATCCGCCCGATCACCAGTTTCGGGTTGATCGCCAGCAGCACGTCGGGGCCGATCCCCATCCGCTCGATGACTCCGGGGCGATAGCCTTCGATCAGCGCGTCAGCGCTCTTCACCAGGTCCTTGAGCTGCGCGATCGCGGCCGGATCCTTGAGGTCAAGCTCGATCCGTTCCCGGTTGCGGTTGAGGATGTCGCGGTTGCCGCCATCGCCGAACCGGCCCGCCGTTCCCGGCCGTTCGACCCGGACTACGCGGGCACCATGATCGGCCAGCATCATGCCCGCAAAGGGCCCCGGCCCGATCCCGGCAAGCTCGATAACGGTAACACCCTGAAGTACGCCAGCCATGCTCATCCCTCGAATTTAATCGCGCGATGAATTTGCCTTTAGGGGGTACGGACAGCTTGTCGAGAGGGCAATTGCCTCAGCCCGGCTTGCCCAGCGTCTTGCGCGCAGCCGCCAGCAATGGATTGTCGCCGCCGATCCGTCGGGCCTTGGCCAGCAGCGCAGCGGCTTGCCCAGGATCGCGGTCCAGCTCGACCAGCGCAAGGGCCCATGCCTGTGCGGCCACGCCGCTGCCCGGTTGCAGCGCGGCGGCGCGTTCGGCCGTTTCCAGCGCCGCGTCGGCGTCGCCGGTGCGCAGCTGGGTCAGGCTGAGGTCAGCCAGCAGGCGGGCATCACGGTTGCCGCCGCGCTGACGCAAACTTTCAAGCATGCTGCGGGCGTGGGCCCAATCGCCCCCGAGCGCGGCGGCAACCGTGATGCCCGCCTGCTG
>JABFRE010000080.1 GCA_013141325.1 Novosphingobium sp. | reverse complement strand
CGTTCTGTCCTATGACGGTGAGTGTGAGCCCGATGTGCTGGCGATGATCGCCGCCTCGGCTGCGCTGACCATCTCGGGCGTGCCCTTCATGGGCCCGATCGGCGGTTGCCGCGTCGGTTACGAAGATGGCGAATACACCCTCAACCCCAAGCAGGACGCGGCCGCCGCCGGCGCGCTCGATCTGGTTGTGGCTGCCACCGGCAACGCGGTGATGATGGTCGAAAGCCAGGCCCGCGAGCTTTCGGAAGAGATCATGCTCGGCGCTGTCATGTTCGCGCACGAAGAGTGCAAGAAGGTCGTGAACCTGATCATCGATCTGGCCGAAAAGGCCGCGAAGGATCCCTGGGATGTTGCCGTCAGCGACAATTCGGCGATCAAGGACCAGCTCAAGAAGCTGATCGGCAAGGACATTGCCGCCGCCTACAAGCTGACCGACAAGTCGGCCCGTTCGAACGCGCTCAATGCGGCGCGCGACAAGGCCAAGGCCGCTTTCGCCAGCGAAGACGCCCAGAACCAGATGGTTGCGATAAAGTCGGTCAAGAAGGTCGAGGCCGACATCGTGCGCGGCGCGATCCTGAAGGACGGCACCCGCATCGACGGGCGCAAGGTCAACCAGGTCCGCCCGATCGAAAGCATTGTCGGCTTCCTGCCGCGCACCCACGGGTCGGCGCTGTTCACCCGCGGGGAAACGCAGTCGATCTGCACCACCACGCTGGGCACCAAGGACGCCGAGCAGATGATCGACGGGTTGGAAGGCCTGTCCTATTCGAGCTTCATGCTGCACTACAACTTCCCGCCCTATTCGGTCGGCGAAGTGGGCCGCTTCGGCGCTCCCAGCCGTCGCGACACCGGTCACGGCAAACTGGCCTGGCGCGCGCTGCAGGCCGTGCTGCCCAGCAAGGAAGAGTTCCCCTACACGATCCGCGTGGTTTCGGACATTACCGAGTCCAACGGTTCCTCCTCGATGGCCACCGTCTGCGGCGGCGCACTGTCGATGATGGACGCCGGCGTACCGATCAAGCGCCCGGTTTCGGGCATCGCGATGGGGCTGATCCTGGAAGGTGACGATTTCACCGTGCTGTCCGACATCCTGGGTGACGAAGATCACCTGGGCGACATGGACTTCAAGGTGGCCGGCACCTCCGAAGGCATCACCACGATGCAGATGGACATCAAGGTGGCCGGCATCACCAAGGAGATCTTCTCCGCCGCGCTCAACCAGGCCAAGGAAGGCCGCGCGCATATCCTGGGCGAGATGACCAAGGCCCTGGGCAGCGCCCGGACCGAGCTTTCGGCCCATGCGCCGCGGATCGAGACGATCCAGATCGATAAGTCGAAGATCCGCGATGTCATCGGCACCGGCGGCAAGGTGATCCGCGAGATCGTCGCCGAGACCGGCGCCAAGGTCGACATCGATGACGAAGGCCTGATAAAGATAAGCTCGGCCGATCTTAGCCAGATCGAAGCCGCCAAGAACTGGATTCTCGGCATCGTCGAAGAGCCGGAAATCGGCAAGGTCTATGACGGCAAGGTCGTGACCATCGTCGATTTCGGGGCCTTCGTGAACTTCATGGGCGGAAAGGACGGTCTCGTCCATGTCAGCGAAATGAAGAACGAGCGCGTGGAAAAGCCGACCGACGTGGTTTCGGAAGGCCAGGCCGTTAAGGTCAAGGTTCTCGAAATCGATCCGCGCGGCAAGGTTCGCCTGTCGATGCGCGTCGTCGATCAGGAAACCGGCGCAGAGCTGGAAGACACCCGCCCGCCGCGCGAACCGCGTGGTGACCGTCCCGGCGGCGACCGCCGTCCCGGTGGTCGCGGCGGTGACCGTGACCGCGGTCCGCGCCGTGAAGGCGGCGATCGCGGCCCGCGCCGTGACGGCGGCGACCGGGGCCCGCGCCGTGAGCGCAGCGATCGTGACGACGGCCCCGCGCCCGATCACATCCCGGCGTTCCTCAAGTCCGACGACTAAGACGAGCACCGGAAAATTCAGGAAGGGGGCTGCTGCGGCGGCCCCCTTTTTGCTTGCCAAGCGGGCGGTAACTTGGGATTCCCCGAACGGGCGCGCGGCCTGATCGGGGATGAATTATGAAGCGACGGTTCCTGCTGTTGGCTGGCCTGGCCGGCGGCCTTCTGGCCTGCCCATCAAGCCTGCTGGCCAGCGCCGATGACAGCTGCTCGCCGGCCTGGCGGCTCGATGGCCGCGATCTGGGCTGCAACAGCCGCGCCGCGCTGGCGCCGGGCAACGATACCCGCGCCAATCTGCTGCTGCTGATCCGCGACCGCGCCGGGGTGGAAACCGCCGGGCTGGCCTATCCCAAGGCCGAATGGGAGGAGCGCGGCTATGGCCGGACCTTCTTCGACTGGAAATTCCTGACCGCCACCTATTATCCGCAGCCGGAGGAGGGCATGGAAACGCCCGACTTCACCGGATCGCGCTGCGTCAGCCTGACCGGCACCAACGGCACGTTCGAAGCGGCCTTGCGCGCCGCCAAGGGCCTGTCCGACGGCGAACGCAGCGGATTGACGGCAGCGCGGACCCGCCTTGCCCAGGTCTGCCGCGAGGAAGGAACACTCGCCCCCTGGCCTGACGTGTCCAGCGCGGCGGGGCAGGAATTCCTCGCCTACCTCAAGGCGGCAGAGGCGTTCTACGGCGCGAAGTGGCCCGACGCGACGCAGGGCTTTGCCGCACTGGCGGGTGCACGCGATCCCTGGATCAAGGAAACGGCGATCTACATGACCGGGCGGACCGCGCTCAACGTCGCGCAGGATCAGGCCTTTGATGACTGGGGCGGCTTTGCCGGCAAGGACAAGATCGATCAGCCCACCGTTCAGGCCGCGCGCAAGGCGCTGGAGGCCTATCTGAAGGCCTGGCCCAAGGGACGCTATGCCCAGTCGGCCCGGGGCCTTGTGCGGCGCACGATGTGGCTGTCGGGCGATCTGGCAGGCCTTGCGGGCGAATACGAACGCGCGGCCGGTCTGGTCGATGCCCGCAAGGATGCCGTGGTCACCCTGGTCGATGAGGTCGATGACAAGTACCTGATGAGCGAAGGCGCGGACGGGACGGCGACCGGCCCGCTGCTGATGGCGACGCACGACTTGCTGGCGATGCGCGCGACCGGCGGCGACGGCGCGCCGGCCAAGCCCTTTGCGCTGGCGCGCCTGGAAAGTCAGAAGGCTGCCTTTGCCGGGCATGAAGACCTGTATGGCTTCCTGCTCGCCAACCACGCCTACTACGTCGCGGGCGACATGAAGAAGGTGCTGGCGCTGTTGCCCGACGATGCGCGCCGTCCGTCCTACACCCCGCTGGCCTTCAGCCGGCAGGTGCTGCGCGGCATGGCGCTGGCCGCACTCAAGGATCCGAACACGCCCGGGTTCTGGCGCGAGCTGATCGGCGGTTCGGCCGCGATGCACCAACGGCCGCTGGCCGAGCTGGGCCTGGCGATGAGCCTTGAGCGGTCAGACAAGCTGGCCGATGTCTTCGCACCCGGTTCGCTGGTGCAGGATCCCACCGTGCGCGAGGTGCTGCTGGGCCTCTCGGCAGGCCCGGACGTGCTGCGCGCCGTGGCGCGCGATACCGCGCGCAGCGACCACGAGCGCGACTATGCGGTGTTTGCACTGCTGCACAAGCAGCTCAGCCGCGGCCGCTACGCTGCTTTTGCCGCCGACACCGCGCTGGTTCGCAAGGGCGCGACCACCGCGACCTGGTTCTACCGGTTCGAGACCCAGGATGAGGTTCCCGCCGGCGTCTTTGTGCGCGGCAAATTCTCCGACGGGTTCGCCTGCCCGGCCATCGCCAAGACAGCGCAGACGCTGGCGGCCAGCCCCAACGATCCGACCGCGCGGCTGTGCCTGGGCGATTTCCTGCGCCTCAACGGTTTCGACAATTTCACCGATCTCGATACCCGGCCGGACCCGGGCGAACTGGGCGGCCATGCCAACCAGTTTCCAGGCAAGCCGATTGCACGCAGCGCGATCTATGCGGCGATCATGGCAGATCGCAAGGCCCCGGCTGAGGCCCGCGCCTATGCCATGTACCGGGCGATCGCCTGCTATGCCCCGGCCGGCTACAATTCCTGCGGCGGGGCCAGCGCCGATACCGCAGTGCGGCGCGGCTGGTACAACCAGATCAAGCAGGAATATCCGGCCAGCCCCTGGGCCAAGAAGCTGCGCTACTGGTGGTAGTCCGGCGCGCGGCGCGGCTGGCGCTGGTGTCAGCGGCGCTGCTGCTGGCGGGCTGCGGCGCTCATTCCGAGGTAGTGCGCGCCGAGGATCACCGCGCCTTCTTCCTCTGGGCGGGGGTTGCGCCGCAGCCGGTGCTTGACCGCGCGGAGGAGGTCTATCTGCTCGATGGCGAAGTGCAGGGCGCCGGGCGGGGCGCCTTTGTCCCGCTGCGCGGCGGGGTGCCGCGAATTGCCCATGCCGGGCTGTGGCTGGTGGTGCGGACCAACCGGCTCGATTGGGATGCCGCGGTTTGGCCGCGCGTGCTCGCGGACCTTGAACGCTGGCGCGCGGGCGGCAACCGGGTGATCGGGTTGCAGATCGATTTCGATGCGGCCACCCGCGGTCTCGATCGCTATGCCGCCTTCCTTGCCGATCTGCGCATACGTCTGCCGCAGCGCTACCGCCTGTCGATCACCGGGTTGATGGACTGGAGCGCCAACGGCGATCCGGCCGCACTGGCCCGCCTGAAGGGTACCGTCGACGAGGTGGTGATCCAGACCTACCAGGGCCGCGCGACCATCCCGGGCTACGCTGACTATGTGGCGCATCTGGCGCGGGTGCCGGTGCCGCACAAGCTGGCGCTGGTTCAGGGCGGCACCTGGCGCGAGCCTGCGGCGGTGCGCCGCGATCCGCTGTTTCGCGGCTATGTGGTGTTCCTGGTCAATCCCGCTCCATAGCGGCAGTCAGGCGGCGTAGAGCTGCGGCGCCACGCCGTCTTCCGGTGTCGCCAGCACGATCCGGTTGCGCCCTTCCTGCTTGGCCCGGTACAGCGCGGCATCGGCGGCTTTGAGCGCAACGCGCCGATCGGGATAGGCAAAGACGTCGGCCATCCCGGCCGAAAAGGTGATCTGCCCGAACGGGAGATCGGTGGCACGGTTGATCAGACGGCGCCCGGCCAGCTGATCGCGCAGCTGTTCCAGCCGGTCGAAGGCCGCAGGAAGGGGCGTGTCGCGGAACAGCAGCACGAACTCCTCGCCGCCGTGGCGGGCCACGTGGCAGCGATCGTCGGAAATGCGGGCCAGCGCCTCGGCCACCAGCTTGAGCACCCGGTCGCCGGCGTCGTGGCCATGGCTGTCGTTGATCTGCTTGAAATGATCGATGTCGCAAAAGGCCAAGCACATTGGCTCGGCCGCAGCGCGGGCGAGGCGGTACTCCTCTTCGTAGCGCGCTTCGAAGGCGCGGCGGTTGGGCAAACCGGTCAGATGGTCTTCCTCGGCACTGCGCCGGGCCTCGTCCAGGCGACGCCGCAGCGTTCGGGTCTGGGCCTCGCTGCGCAGCATCTGCCGCTCGATATCGCGGGTGCGCTTGAGCATGACCTTGGCAATGGTCGCCAACTCGGAAATGACCGCGCCGGCTTTGGTGACCTGCTCCAGTTCGTTGACGTGGGCCTCCAGCGCCGAATTGTACTCGCTGGTCGCACGGTGGGCATCGTGGCTGGTCTTGCCGAATTCGTCGATGCTGGTTTCCAGCCGTTCCATCAGCTGGGCCAGCATGGCGAGTTCGCTGCCTTGCCCGGTCTCGGCGAAGATTTCCTCCAGCCAGGCCAGCGTTACCGGCTTTCGTGCCTGCATCTGCCGGTCGATCAGCCGGGCCAGATGGGGATCGGCCCCGGTCAGATAGTTGAACGCGGTAGTCAGCGTTTCGGCGTTGATCTCAAGCTGGTGATAGGTCAGGAACGAGCCGATCTCGTCAAGCTGGCGCAGCCGCGACGCATCGCGCCGTTCCGTCGGCAGGACTTCGGGAGCGGCTGCTTCGGCAGGCGGGCGGGCGCCCAAGCCCAGCCAGCCAAGCAGGCCGACCGGGCGGGCAAACAAAGGATCGTGAGCGGTCATGCCATGGTTAACGGCGGACCGGCGCTGGAGTTAAGGGGCAGCCGGGCGCGACAGTGCGCCGTGGCTGCGGTTCAGCGCACCCGCGGACCGCCAAACGGCAGCGGCGGCGGCGGGCGGCGGTGGCCGCGCGGCAGCTGGGCCTGATAGGCGCGGCCGCAATGCGCCACGCAATAGGGGAAGCCGGGGTTAACCTTGTCTCCGCAGAAATGGAAATCGGGCTCACCGGGATGGCCCATCGGCCAGCGGCAGATCCGGTCGTTGAGGTCGAGCAGGCTGGTCTTGTCGGCCATGTCGGCGCTGGGCTTGGCCGGAACCAGGCGGCGCGGGGGCGCCGGCGGGATCGGAGCCTGCTGATCGCCCGGACCCTGGCGCAGGAATCCGCCCGGGCCGACCGAGACGATCCGCGGCTGCGGTCCGCCTGCGGG
>JABFRE010000135.1 GCA_013141325.1 Novosphingobium sp. | reverse complement strand
GGGTCAGCGTCGCGCTGGCGCTGTTCCTCGAGCTGTTCACGCTCTACTTCATCCGCGACAACCTGACGCTCAACGTGCTCATGCTGGTCTGGCCGCTGGAGGCGGTGCGGCAATGGCAAGCGGGCGGCTAGGTCACCCCGGCGGCCAGCGCCTGAAGCGCGGCCAGATGGGCGCTGAAGGCGCGCGAGCCGGCGCCGGTCAGCGACGCCCAGGTGCGTTGTCGTCCGCCGAGCGCAGCCTTGCGCAGCGTGACATAGCCAGCCTCGACCAGGGCCGAGAGGTGCTTGGACAGCACCGAATCCGCCACCCCGGTCACCTCGCGCAGCTTGGCAAATTCGGCCTCTGTGACCTTGGCCAGGACGGCAGCGATCTGGAGCCGGGTCGGTGGGTGCAGCACCATGTCTAGCTCAGGAGTCATGCCCCGGCCCCGCTGCGCAGTTCGGCCAGATAGACCCGCTGCCACAGGACGCTGGCGGCGGTGCCGATGGCGAAGGCAAGGGCAATCGCCACGGCCCCCTGCGGGGTCAGGAACGCCGTAGCCTGGCCGCGCCTCGCCATGAAGATCAGCGCCAGCAGGACCACGAACAGTCCGCCCGACAGCGGCAGCGTCCGCCCCCGCCGCCAGCCGTTGACAAAGGTGCCGGTGCGCCGCCGGTCGCTGCGCACCAGCCAGATCGTGGTCGCCATCGAAATGACGAACAGCGGGGCAAACATAGAGCGCGGCAGGGCATTGGCCGCAATCAGCACTGCTACTACCGCTCCGAACGCGGCATGGCGCCACGGCGGACAGTGCATCGTCTGGGCCAGCCGCGCGCGGGCGTCGTTCACGGCGCCCAGCGCCGCCTGTGCTTCGTTACGATCCATGATCCAGCCTTCATGAGTTTCCATTGTGGAAAGCGATACAGTAATTTTCCAGAATGGAAAGAGAAAACTTTCCATTCTGGAAAATCACTGAGCAACGAATTTAGGGCAAACACCCTAAAACGCGCTTGATCTTGGCTTGATCCGGGTCAATGCTGCCGCTCGGTTTCGAGTCGAAACCCATGCCACCGGCGAACAATGCGCCGGACGAGCTGATGGAGAGCAAGGATGGCGACGGCAGCAGTGCAGACAGCAGCGGCAACCCATGTCGACGTGCTGATCGTGGGGGCGGGCATTTCCGGTGTCGGATCGGCCTATCACCTGCAGAACCAGTGTCCGGGCAAGACCTATGCCATCCTGGAGATGAAGGACACCTTCGGCGGTACCTGGGAAACCCACAAGTATCCGGGCGTGCGCTCCGACTCTGACCTCTACACGTTCGGCTATCGCTTCAAGCCGTGGGTCGGCACCCCGATCGCCTCGGCCCAGGCGATTCTCGACTATATGGGCGAGGTGATCGCGGAAAACGGGATCGGCGAGCACATCCGCTATGGCCACCGGATCACCAGCTGCAGCTGGGACAGCAAGGCCAACCTGTGGACCGTCGAGGCCAGCGACAAGCGCGGGCAGAGCCACACTTTCACGTGCAGCTTCCTGTGGATGTGCCAGGGTTACTACGATCACGAAAAACCCTACATTCCCGATTGGAAGGGGATGGAGCGGTACCAGGGCACGTTCGTTCATGCCCAGCTGTGGGATCCGGCCACCGACTACACCGGCAAGCGGATCCTGGTGATCGGATCGGGCGCGACCGCTGCCACGGTGATTCCGGCCTTTGCCGAAAAGGCCGCGCACGTCACCATGCTGCAGCGCTCGCCGACCTATTTCTTCTGCGCCGAGAACAAGAACGAACTGGCCGACCGGCTGCGCGAAGTCGGGATCGACGAGCCGACCATCCACCGCGTGGTGCGCCAGCAGATCATGCACGATCAGGACCTTATGACCCGGCGCTGCCAGGAAGAACCCGAGGTGGTGTTTGAAGAGCTGAAAGAGCTGGTCCGGGCCTTCACCGGCAAGCCCGATTTCGAATTTGCGCCGCACTTCACGCCCAAGTACCGGGTGTGGCAGCAGCGGCTGGCGTTCTGCCCCGAAGGCGACATTTTCCGCGCCGCGGTGGAAGGCAAGGTTTCGGTGGTTACCGATACGCTCGACACCTTCACCGAAAAGGGTGTGCGTACCGCCGATGGCACCGAGATCGAGGCCGATATCATCGTCGCCTGCACCGGTTTCCGCCTCTCGGTGATGGGCGACATTCCCTTCAAGGTCGATGGCCAGCCGGTCGATTGGCATGACACCGTCAACTACCGGGGAATGATGTTCACCGGGGTGCCGAACATGGCCTGGGTGATGGGCTATTTCCGGGCCAGCTGGACGCTGCGGGTCGACATGATGGGCGATTTCGTCTGCGCGCTGCTGAACCACATGGACAGGAAGGGCGCCAGGCGCGTCGAAGTGGCCCTGCGCGAGGAGGACCACAACATGCCGCTGGCCGACTGGATCGAAAGCGACAACTTCAACCCCGGCTATCTGATGCGCGGGCTGAAAGATCTGCCGCAGCGCGGCGACAAGCCCGAATGGCGGCACAACCAGGACTATTGGGCCGAAAAGGACCAGATTCCGACCACCGATCTGGACGGCAGCGAATTCCTCTACGACGGGGTTCGCGCCGGGACAAAGGTGGCCGAGCCGGCCTGACGGTTCCGTGGCCGCTCATGCATACGTAGTTGCATAGGTATGACAACGACGCGATGGCGCGTGCCCCTCGACTTTGCCTCGACGGCGGACAAGACCTCCGCAAAGGGTTGAAGTGGGAGAGGAAAATGGCAGGGCGCCGAAACAGGATGGCATTGGCGGTTGCACTGCTGCTCGCGGGGATCGGCGTCTGTGCCCCGGTAGCGGCCAGCCCACCTCCGCTCGACCCGTTCTGGCGCAATGCCACGGTCTATTTCCTGCTGACCGACCGGTTCCGCAACGGCGATCCCGGCAACGACCACGCCGCCGGCCGCCAGCGCGATGGCGATACGCTGCGCAGCTTTGAAGGCGGCGATCTGGCCGGGCTGACCCGCACGATCGAAAGCGGCTATTTCAACCGGCTGGGCGTCGATGCGATCTGGACCACCCCCCTGATCGAGAACGTCCACGGCAGCGTGATCGAAGGGCAAGGGGGCAAGTCCTATGGCTTTCACGGCTATTGGCCGCTTGACTGGACTGCGGTCGATCCGTCGGTTGGCACCAGGCGCGACCTTTCCCGGATGGTCGCCGCCGCCCACCGCCGGGGATTGCGGGTGATTGTCGATGTGATCGCCAACCATGCCGGACCGCAGACCGATGTCGATCTGCGCTGGCCGGCTGACTGGGTCCGCCCCGGCCCGCCCTGCGATTACAAGAGCTATGCAGGAACCGTGAGCTGCGAGCTGACCTTCACGTTGCAGGACATGCGCACCGAATCGACCCAGCCGGTCGATCTGCCGCCGCATCTGGTCGACAAGTGGCGCCGCGAAGGCCGGCTCGACGCAGAGCGCGCCGCGCTCGATGCCTTCTTCGCACGCACCGGCTATCCCCGCACCCCGCGCTATTACCTGGTCAAGTGGCTGAGCGATTGGATCCGCGAATACGGGATCGACGGGTTCCGGGTCGATACCGCCAAGCACGTCGATCCCGAACTGTGGGCCGATCTGCGCCGCGAGGCCGACCTGGCCCTGACCGACTGGCGGGCCCGTCATCCGGACCGGATCAAGGGTGACAAGCCGTTCTACATGGTGGGCGAGGTGTTCAACTTCGGGCTGTCCGATTTCGGCAATGCCCGGGGCAGCGCCTATGACTATGGCGACCGCAAGGTCGATTTCCATGCCCACGGCTTCGATGCCCTGATCAACATGGGCTTTGCCAGCCAGAGCCGCCAGCCGCTACCCCAGCTTTATGCGGCGATGTCCGATCAGCTCACGGCAGGGGCGTTCGCGGGTTACGGAACGCTCAACTACATCGCTTCGCACGATGATATGGGACCGCGCGACGGGGCACGAACGGATCCGCTGGGCGATGCCGAAGCGCTGTTGCTCGCCCCAGGCGCGGCGCAGGTTTACTACGGCGATGAGATCGGTCGGTCCCTGATCGTGCCGGATTCCCGCGGCGACGCCACACTGCGTTCGGTTTTCGACTGGTCTGTGGCGCGCAGCGCAAAGGGGCGCGCGCTGATCGATCACTGGGGCCGCCTTGGCCGTTTCCGCCAGCGCCACCCCGCAATCGGCGCGGGCAGGCACAGCGAGCTGTCCCGAACGCCCTTCACCTTCGCCCGGATTCTTGACGAAGGCCCGGTTCATGACCGAGCGGTCGTGGCGCTGGGCCTGACCGGCGCGAGCGTGACGATACCGGTCGGCACCGCCTTTGCCGAAGGGGCCGTTCTGCGCGATGCCTATTCGGGCGAGCGGACCACTGTGCGCAAAGGTATGGCGGCGCTCCGGCGCGCCGGGCGCGTCGTCCTGTTGGAGGCCGCGACCAGAGTGCGCTGACCCGGTTGCCAGCCGCCCACAGTTGCGCCAGACAGCGTTTCGATGAGCAACGCAACAATCTGGTGGGGCGGGCAGCGCCCTCCGCTTGAGCCCATGACCGGCCTTGGTCAAAACGCCCTGCCCGGCCATCTCGGGATCGAATTCGTCGATTGCGGCGATGACTGGATCCGCGCGCGGATGCCGGTCGATCACCGCACGCACCAGCTGTTCGGGCGGCTCCACGGCGGGGCATCGGTGGCGCTGGCCGAAACGATCGGCTCGGTTGCCTCGGCCTACTGCATCGATCGCGAGAAGTTCGTCGCAGTGGGGATGGAGATCAACGCCAACCACATTCGCCCGGCCTATTCGGGCTGGGTCCACGCCACCGCCCAGCCAGAATCGCTCGGCCGCACCACCCAGGTCTGGACGATCCGGATAACCGACGAAGCCGACAAGTTGGTCTGCATTTCGCGCCTGACGGTTGCGGTCATCCCGGCCGAGCGGAAGTGACCGCGCTGCGCCAATCGGTCGCCGTGGTCGGCGCGGGCGATTTCATTGGCGCGGCGATTGTCCGGCGGTTCGCCGCCGAAGGATTCGCGGTCCATGCCGGGCGCCGCAACGGTGACAAGCTGGCTCCGCTGCTGGGCGGCAGCATCACCGGCCGCAGCCTGGATGCCCGGCAGAGCGAGGATGTGGCCGCGTTCCTCGATGAGGCCGAAGCCATCGCCCCTTTGGCATTGGTGGTGTTCAACGTCGGCGCCAACGTGCAGTTTCCGCTCGTCGAAACGACCGACCGGGTGTTCCGCAAGGTCTGGGAAATGGCCTGTTTCGCCGGCTTCGTAACGGTGCGCGAAGCCGTGCGGATCATGACCCCGCGCGGGGCTGGCAAAGTGTTCGTCACCGGAGCGACGGCCGGCCTGCGCGGCAATCCCGGCTATGCCGCGTTCGCCGCTGCCAAGGCCGGGCTGCGCGCCGTGGCCCAGTCCGCCGCGCGCGAACTGTGGCCGCAGGGAATCCACGTCGCCCATCTGGTGATCGACGCCGGAGTCGATACCGAATGGGTCCGTGCCCGGGTGACCGAGCGGATCGGGGCTGCGGCGCTGGCCGCGCAGCCCGACCTTCTGATGCCCCCCGAAGCCGTCGCCGATGCCTATTTCGCGCTGTACAACCAGCCGCGGGCGGCCTGGACCTTCGAGCAGGAAATCCGTCCATTCGGGGAGACATGGTGATGGGACGCGAGATCGAGTTCCTCTACGATTTCGGCGGGCCCAATTCGTGGTTCGTCCACCGCGCGATCCCGGCGATCGAAGCCGCAGGCACGGTGACCTTCCGCTATGTCCCGGTGCTGCTGGGCGGGATCTTCAAGGCGACCGGCAACCAGCCTCCGCTGATGACCTATGGCCACGTCGCGGCCAAGGTGAACTATGACCGGCTGGAAATGGACCGCTTCATGGCCCGCCACGGCATCACCGGCTTTGCCTTCAATCCGCATTTCCCGGTCAACACCTTGCTGGCGATGCGCGGGGCGGTAGCGGCCGAGCGGCTCGGCTGCGGCCCGGCCTACCGCGAGGCGATGTATACCGCGCTTTGGCAGGACGGGCTCAAGCTCGACGATCCCGAGGTGTGGGCCGGGGTGCTCGAAACCGCGGGGCTCGATGCTGCAGCGCTTGGTGCCGCGGTGCAGGACGCAGCGACCAAGACGGAACTTGCCGCCAACACCGAGCGCGCGGTGGCGCGCGGTGCGTTCGGGGTTCCCACCTTCTTCCTTGGCGGGGAAATGTGGTTCGGCAAGGATCGCCTGCGCGACGTGGTCGAAGCGGCAACCGGAGACATGGCATGAGCGAATACCCGCTACCTTACAATTCGACCGACCTGACGGGCCGGGTCGCGCTGGTCACCGGCGCATCATCGGGTCTGGGCGCGCGCTTTGCCGAAGTCCCGGCGAGCCAGAGCGCGGCCGTGGTGGTCGAAGCGCGTCGTATCGCGGATAAGGGCCTGGACGCCGACTTCGAGGTGCGTGCGGCGCGTTTTCCTTGCGAGCCGGTGGCCGAACCTTGGTCGCCTGGGCCGCAGCATGCCGGTGATCAAATTG
>JABFRE010000231.1 GCA_013141325.1 Novosphingobium sp. | reverse complement strand
ACGGCCTCGACGCTTCCCGAACCGCCGGTGCTCGCCGCCTTGGCGAAGGCGGTGCCGCGCACGGTGATCACCAGCTTGGCATCGCCGCTTTCGACAGTGGCAATCGCGTTGCCGGCATAGATCGGCCGGGTGAAGGTCCTGGGGCCTTCGACCGAGAGGATGTCGGAGATCTGCATGACATCAAGCAGCGCGGCGACGCGCGGGGCGACGTTCTTGCCGGTGGTGGTGGCGGGGGCCAGGAAGGCGTCGTGGTGCCCCATCAGATCGGCGACCAGCGGCGCGACGTTTTCGGCGAGCGCGTTGGCATAGGCCGGATCGTCGGCGAGATGGACCTTGCCCACCCCGGCGATCTTGGCGGCTTCATCGGCCACGCCCTTGCAGCCAGAGCCGGCGACCAGCAGGTGGACTTCGCCCAGCTGCGACGCGGCGGTGACCACGGCCAGGGTTGCGTCCTTGACGGCGGCGTTGTCGTGTTCGACCCAAACGAGAGTTTTCATCTCAGGCTACTCCCATTTCCTTGAGCTTGGCGACGAGGGCGTCCACGTCGGCCACCTTGATCCCGGCGCTGCGCACCGGGGGTTCGCTGACCTTCAGCGTCTTGAGGCGCGGGGCGATATCGACCCCGTAGTCCCCCGACGCCTTGGTCGCGAGCGGCTTGGACTTGGCCTTCATGATGTTGGGCAGGCTGGCATAGCGCGGCTCGTTGAGCCGCAGGTCGGTGGTGACCACTGCCGGAAGGGCCAGCTTGACCGTTTCCAGACCGCCGTCGACTTCGCGCTTCACGACCACCGAATCGCCCTCGACCGACACTTCGTTGGCGAAGGTTCCCTGCGGGCGGCCCATCAGCGCGGCGACCATCTGGCCGACCTGGTTCGAATCGTCGTCGATTGCCTGCTTGCCGGTAATGATCAGGCCAGCGGCCTCTTCCTCGGCGACGCCCTTGACGATCTTGGCGACCGCCAGCGGCTCGACCTCGACCCCGTCATCGACCTGGACCAGCACGGCGCGGTCCGCCCCCATCGCCAGCGCGGTGCGCAGCGTTTCCTGGGCCTTTGCGGGGCCGACTGACAGCGCGACAATCTCGGTCACCACGCCTTTTTCCTTCAGGCGGATCGCCTCTTCGACGGCGATTTCGTCGAAGGGGTTCATGCTCATCTTCACATTGGCGAGGTCGACGCCGGTGCCGTCGGACTTCACCCGCGGCTTCACGTTATAGTCGATCACGCGCTTCACGCAGACCAGGGCTTTCATGTGCTTCAAGCCTTTCCCGATAGAATGACGCTGCCGCGCCTAGTTTACGTTTACGGAAACGTCAAGCGCGCCGTCACGCCGCCTTGCGCACTTCCGCGACGATCTTCTGCGCCGCATCGCCCAGGTCGCTGGCCGAAACGATCGGCAGGCCAGAGCCTTCGAGGATCTGCTTGCCGAGGTCGACGTTGGTGCCTTCGAGCCGGACCACCAGCGGAACCGAAAGGTTCACTTCCTTGGCTGCGGCGACGATCCCGTCGGCGATGATGTCGCATTTCATGATCCCGCCGAAGATGTTGACGAGGATGCCCTTCACCGCCGGATCCTTGAGGATGATCTTGAACGCCGCGGTGACCTTTTCCTTGTTGGCGCCGCCGCCGACGTCGAGGAAGTTGGCGGGGAATTCGCCGTTCAGCTTGATGATGTCCATCGTCGCCATGGCGAGCCCTGCGCCGTTGACCATGCAGCCGATGTTCCCGTCGAGCTTGATATAGGCCAGGTCGTACTTGCTGGCTTCGATTTCGGCCGGGTCCTCCTCGGTCTCATCGCGCAGCGCTTCGATATCGGGGTGGCGGTATAGTGCGTTCGAATCGAAGCTCATCTTGGCATCGAGCACAAACAGCTGGTCGCCGCATTCCGCCAGCGGGTTGATCTCCAGCATCGCGCAGTCCATCGCGACGAACGCGTCATAGAGCTGCTTGGCCATCACCTGGGCCTGCTTGTTGAGATCGCCCTTGAGCTTTAGCGCAAAGGCCACGGCGCGGCCGTGGTGCGGCATGAAGCCTTGGGCTGGATCGACGATGATCGTGGTGATCTTTTCGGGCGTGTCGTGGGCGACATCCTCGATGTTCATCCCGCCTTCGGTGCTGACGATCAGCGCGATCCGGCCGCTGGCGCGGTCCACTACCATCGACAGGTAGTATTCCCGGCCGATATCGACCCCGTCGGTGATGTAGAGCCGGTTGACCTGCTTGCCAGCCTCACCAGTCTGGATCGTGACCAGTGTGTTGCCCAGCATCTCGCGGGCGTTGGTTTCGACATCGGCGAGGGTCTTTGCGAGCCGGACACCGCCCTTGGTATCGGGGCCCAGTTCCTTGAACTTGCCCTTGCCGCGCCCGCCGGCGTGGATCTGCGCCTTGACCACATAGAGCGGTCCGGGCAGCTGCTTCGCGGCCGCAACGGCTTCGTCCACGGTCAGCGCGGCGATACCCTTGGGCACGGCGACGCCGAATTTCGCGAGCAGTTCCTTGGCCTGGTATTCGTGGATGTTCATGGACAGACTCCAGAGGCGGGAGGGGGCCGTTGGGCCGAAAGGCGTGACGGGCCTAAGCACAGGTAGCCGGGGTTGAAAAGGCCCCGAAGGGGGGGCTAGGGTAGAAATATGAACGCCAGTTGCGAATCGTTCTTATCTGATGGTGCTTGCGCCGTGATCGCCAGCCGGTGATCGACCGCGCACGTCTCGAATCAATCGTAGCGGAGGCGGGGCGAATCGCGCTGGGCCGCTGGCCGGGACACGGCCACGCGCTCAAGAGCTGGGAAAAGCAGCCGGGCAGCCCGGTCTGCGAAGCCGACCTGGCGGTCGATGCCTTCCTCAAGCGCGAACTGGGTGCGCTGCTTCCCTCGGCAGGCTGGCTGTCAGAAGAAACGGTCGATGCGCCCGAGCGGCTGGACGGCGGCCTGATCTGGCTGGTCGATCCGGTCGACGGCACCCGCGATTTCATCCGCGGCCGCGATGGCTGGGCGGTCTCGGTGGCGCTGGTCAGCGCCGGCCGCCCGCTGATCGGGATCCTGGCGGCCCCGGCCCGCGGTGAGTTCTGGCACAGCGAGGCGGGCCGGGGATCGTGGCGCAACGGACAGCGCCTGGTCGCCAGCAATCGCACCGCGTTGCCTGGGGCGCGGGTCCCGGCGGACGCGGTGCCGCAGATCGACGCCGATCTGGTTCCGGTGTCCCGCCCCAACAGCATCGCGCTGCGCATGGCGATGGTCGCCGCCGACGAAGCCGATCTGGTCGCCACGCTGCGCTGGGGTTACGAATGGGACATCGGCGCGGCCGCACTGATCGCGCGCGAGGCCGGGGCGGCGGTGACCGACGTTTTCGGCCAGCCGCTGGGCTACAACAAACGCGACCCGCGCGCCTTCGGGGTGCTGGTCAGCTCGCCGGCGATCCACGGTGCCGCGATTGAGCGGCTGGCCGGGCGGGCACGGGAGATTGCCGCAGGAGGCTGACGGGTTCGCGCGAACGAAAAAGGGCCCGCCCATTCGGGCGAGCCCGTCGTTGTCGAGGCAGGAACGCCTAGTTGCCGGCCTTGGCCGCTGCCACGTCTTCCTGGGTGATCGGAACGATCTTGATTTCGACCCGGCGGTTCTTGGCCCGGCCATCGGCGGTGTCGTTGGTGGTCACCGGCATGGTTTCGCCAAAGCCCTGGCTGCGCACGCGCGCGGCAGGAACGCCCTTGGAAATCAGGTAGTTGGCAACGGTGCGTGCCCGGGATTCCGACAGGGTCTGGTTGAAGGAGTCGGAACCGGTCGAATCGGTATGGCCGTAGACGTCGATCAGGCTGTTGGGGTACTGGATCAGGCTTTCCGCCACCTTGTCGAGCGTGGCGCGGAATTCCGGCTTCAGCGTCGAACTGCCGACATCGAAGGTGACGCCATCCGGCAGGTTGACCAGAATCGCCTTGCCGCCGTCGGTTTCGGTGACATCGACGCCAGAGCCCGAGGTCTGTTCCTTCAGCTCCTTGATCTGCTGGTCCATCTTGTAGCCGACCACGCCGCCCGCGACGCCGCCGATACCGGCGCCGATGATCCGCCCGGTCTTGCCGCCGATCAGGCCGCCGAGCAGCGCACCGGCAACCGCCCCGCCTACGCCGCCGATGGCAGTACGCGAGGCCTTCTTCTCGCCGGTATTGGGATCGGTGACGCAGGCCGAAGTGGCAAGCAGGGCCGAGGCGGCGATGCTCGATACGAGCAGACGGGATTTCAACATAGTGGGACCCTTCCCTATTTTTGAACGGTGTTGCGCGAATTTACATGGATAATTGAACATGAACCGCAGCCGTATGCAATCGCATTCGCCGCACGGGCCGGTGCAGGCGACGCAGCCGCTTCGCCTTTGCCGCGATATCTGCTAGCACGGCGGCTGTGACATCCTTTCCCTGGTTCGACGTTTTCATCATAGCAGGGCTGATCCTGCTCAACGGCCTGTTTTCGATGTCGGAACTGGCGATCGTCTCGGCGCGGCCGGCGCGGCTGCGGCTGGCTGCAGATCGGGGCAGCGCCGGGGCGAAGGTCGCGCTGACGCTGGCTTCGGACCCGGGCAAGTTCCTGTCCACCGTGCAGATCGGGATAACCCTGATCGGAATCATCGCCGGCGCCTATTCGGGCGCCAGTCTGGGCGGACCGGTGGGCGAGCGGCTGCAGGCACTGGGCGTCCGGGACGATTGGGCGCCGGAAATCGGCTTTGCCATCGTCATTGCCATCACCACCTATTTCAGCCTGGTGGTGGGAGAACTGGTGCCCAAGCAGGTGGCGCTGCGCGCGGCGGAAAAGATCGCGATCATCGCTGCCGTGCCGATGGCGCTGGTGGCCCGGGTGACCGCCCCGTTCGTCTGGCTGCTGGACCGCTCCTCGGCGGTGCTGCTGCGGGTCATGGGAGTGCGTCAGGCGGGCGAGCACGCGCTTACCGCCGAAGAGCTGCATCTGGTCTTTGCCGAGGCCACCAGGTCAGGCGTGATCGAAGAGGACGAGCGACAGATCATGACCGGGATCATGCGCCTGGCCGATCGCCCGGTGCGCGAGCTGATGACCCCGCGCACCGAGCTCGACACGATCGACCGCAAGGCCAGCGAGGACGAGATCCGCGCCGCGATACGGCAGAGCCCGCATTCGCTGCTGCCGGTGGCCGATGGCTCGCCCGACAATATTGTCGGCGTGATCAAGGTCCGCGAAGTGCTGGCGGCGCTGCTGGCGGGCAAACGGCTCCAGCTGGGGCGGCTGATCCGCAAGGCCGAGATCGTGCCCGATCAGCTCGACGCGATGGACGCGCTCAAGATGCTTCAGCAGTCCGACGTCTCGATGGCGCTGGTCCACGATGAATACGGCCACCTTGAAGGGGTGGTGACCCCGGCCGATCTGCTCTCCGCCATCGTCGGCCAGTTCGCCAGCCACCAGGACGAGGGCGACGCGCCCCTGCTGGTCGAGCGCGAGGACGGCTCGCTGCTGGTAGCCGGTGCGCTTCCGGCCGACGTCCTGGCCGACCGGCTCGGCATCGAGCTTCCCGAAACCCGCGACTATGCCACTGCTGCCGGGTTCGCGCTGTCAGTGCTCAAGCGCCTGCCGCACGAGGGCGAATATTTCACCGAGCAGGATTGGCGCTTCGAAGTAGTCGATATGGACGGGCGCAAGATCGACAAGCTGCTGGTCAGCGCGCAGGTTGCGAAGGCGGCGTCTGCCGACTGAAACCAAAAAGGGCCCGCCAACCGGCGAGCCCCATGGTATCCCGATCTGACCGGACGATCAGTTACTGCCGACGGCGGCCTGGGCTTCGCGTCCGTCGCCCTGAGGGGCGGCTATGATGTCGCGGGTGATGTCGCCCTTGGCCACGGTGTTGGTGGCCGGATCGCCCACGGTCGAGCGGATCGCCGGGGCGGCCAGACCGGCCTTGTTGCCGACCGAGCTTTCCACGCCGCTGCGCGGGGCGGGCGGACCGAACAGGGCATCGAGCGCCTGCTGCGAGGTGCTGCCGTCCGACGGGCGCGGGGCGCCGGGGGCCGGCGGGGTCAGCGCGAAATCGGGCGGAACCACCAGCGGCGCCTGGCGCTGCACCGCGAATTCATCGGGGCGCTGGCGGTTGAACAGCCCGCCGCTGCCGCCGCAGGCCGAAAGCAGCAGTGCGCCGCCGGTAAGTGCCATCAGCGCCATCGCTTTGCGCCCGGTAATGCTGGTCATGTCGTCAAGTCTCCGTAGCGGGCGTGCCCGCGTCATCGCTGCGCTTTTCGCGGATTAGAAAGGAACGGGCAAGGATAATCAGGACCCCCACCGTGATTGCCGCATCGGCCAGGTTGAACACCAGGAACGGCCGCCAGTCGCCAAAGTGCAGGTCGGCATAGTCGATCACGTGGCCCATCGCCACCCGGTCGCGGATATTGCCCAGCGCCCCGCCCAGCACCATGCCCAGCGGCAGAATGTCGCCCAGCAGTTTCTCGCGCAGCATCCACACCGCGACGATCAGTGCGATCCCGCCGGTCAGCGCCACCAGCAACCAGCGCATCTCCATCGAACTGGCGGTCAGCAG
>JABFRE010000076.1 GCA_013141325.1 Novosphingobium sp. | reverse complement strand
CGCCAGGGGGCCTGTAAGCCGGGTTCTGTAGCGCGGACGGTATCCCAAAAGAGACCGTATCCCCGCTGGCAGCCATTCCTCTAGGCCATGTGTTGCCACGTGGCTCAAGCAATCAACCCGGGCGGTCGGGTCCGAAACAGACCTGCCCTGCCTTGCGGCAAGGCGCGCCGCCCCTATTCGATCTTGCTCCGGGTGGGGTTTGCCGTGCAGCGCCTGTTACCAGGCGCCCGGTGCGCTCTTACCGCACCCTTTCACCCTTACCTCACGAATGAGGCGGTCTGCTCTCTGTGGCACTTTCCCTGGACTTCGCAGCAAGCCACTCGTCCGGCGGGCGTTACCCGCCACCCTTGTTTCGTGGAGCCCGGACTTTCCTCGGTACCTTGCGGTAACGCGGCTGCCCGGCCCCCTGGCGCCTCTCATCTAGACTTTCCGGCGTCCCGATCCAACAACAAAGAGAACAGCATCGCCGAACACTCCCCGTCGACCAGCCCGTCGATGATGTGCGGCCGCCACCTCCGCTGGAAGGCGCGCATGGCGGCTGCCGGATCGGAGATGTCATAGCCGAAGCGTTCGAGCGCCAGGAAGAAGGCACCGTCGTTCTCGTAAGGGCTTGGCATCCGCACTCTGGGCCGCGACAGCGCGAGGCGATGCGCAGCGAGCAGGTCCCAGTCGAACAGTTCGCCCGGATCCTCCTTGCGCGCGGGTGCAATGTCGGAATGGGCGACCACGTTGGCGCGGGCAATGTCGTGGCGTTTGACGATATCCGCCAGCAGCGGCAACAGCGCCTCCATCTGGGCATCGGGGAACGGGCGATAGCCAAACTCGTGCCCCGGATTGACCAGTTCGATCCCCAGGCTGGCCGAATTGATGTCGGTCACCCCGCGCCAGAACGAGCGCCCGGCGTGCCAGGCGCGGTGGGCTTCATCGACCAGGCGGTGAACGGTGCCGTCCTCGTCGATGCAATAATGCGCCGAAACGCGCACCGGGGCATCTGGATCGCACAGCCGTTCCAGCGCCTCGTCCGCGCTGCGCATCCCGGTATAGTGCAGCACCACCATCGAAACCGGCAGCAGGCGCTCGCCCCAATTGGGCGACGGGGTTTCGCGGTGGATCAGTTCCGACATCACCCCTCCGGCAGCACCGCGCCCATCACCAGGGCATCCTCGCTGAGGGCAAATTGCAGTCCGCCGCCCAGCCGCGCGGCCAGTTCGTGGAGCATCCAGGCCGGGGCGGTCCGGCTGGACAGGTCCGCCGGCGGCAGCGATCCGTCAAGCGCCTGGCCGACTGCCGGATCGAAGGCAATTTTCGGCCCGGCGGCACGGATCACGATTTCGCTGGCCCCGCCGCGCAGTTCCGCGCCGATATCCAGTGTGCCGCCGCGCACCAGTGCGTCGATCCCGATGTGCGCCAGGTTGAGCAGCACCTTGACCGCCGCCTTGGGCAGCGCCGGGGCGCCCAGCGACCAGTTGACAGTGATCCGCCCGCCGTCCCCAACCAGTGCATCGACCAACGCACGCGGTTCGTCGACCGGCACATTGTCGCCAAAGCCGCCCGCCGCGCCGAAGGCCAGGCGAAAGAATTTGAGCTTGTTGGCCGAGGTCCGCGCGGACTGCTCAAGCAGTTCCATGCAGCGCTTGCGCATTTCGGGATCCTTCTCCTCGGCGAGGAGCTCAAGCCCGTTGCTCATCGCGCCCACGGGGCTCAGCAGATCATGGCAAAGGCGCGAGGCAAGCAGGCTGGCAAGGTCAACGGCGGTATCGGTCATCAATCGTCCCTGTTCGTTTCCGCTGTCCTTACCCTGCCGCGACTCGCAGGGGAAGCGCCTCGAAGCCATCGGGTCCGTCGCGCCAGCACAGCACTGTTGCGCCGGCAACGATTGCCCAGATCCGGCCATCGCCGCTGGCCTGCGCGCGGTCGGTAGCCGAAGGCTGCGCCGGGCCGGTGGGGTGCGAGTGGTAGTAACCCAGCACCTGCGGCCCGCCGCTACGCGCGGCGCGGTGCGCGGCGATCAGCGCGGCGGGGTCGATTTCGAAATGGCGGTCGGGCCGGGGATGAACGTTGGCGGCGGGACGCACGTCGCTGATCCGCAAGCCCTCACCCAGCAGCAACCCACAGCATTCGCGCGGGTGTGCCGCTGCCGCTTCTTCCAGCAGTGTGGCATGTCCGCCACTTGTCAGTTCGACCACCATCCCCAACTAGCTAGCAATGAACAGGGGAGAATCCATCCTTTCCGGCACGCTTGCCGATGACGGCCAGCGGCTCGACAAGGCCCTGGCCGAGGCTAGCGGCCTATCGCGCGAGCGAGTCAAGGCGCTGATGGGCGAAGGCCGGGTCCGGCTGGGGGGCGCCGAAGTGCATCAGGCCAGCGCCAGATCCGTCGCCGGGACTGCGTTCGAAATCCGGGTGCCCGAAGCCGTGCCTGCCCAGGCGCTGGCGCAGGACATTCCCCTGACCGTCGTGTTCGAGGACGAGCACCTGATCGTGATCGACAAGCCGGCCGGGCTGGTGGTCCACCCCGCCGCCGGGAACCTGGACGGGACGCTGGTCAACGCGCTGCTGCACCATTGCCAGGGCCAGCTGTCGGGCATCGGCGGCGTGGCGCGGCCCGGCATCGTCCACCGGATCGACAAGGACACTTCCGGACTGCTGGTGGTGGCCAAGACCGACACGGCCCACGAAGGTCTGGCCCGCCAGTTCGCCGACCATTCGATCGAGCGCGCCTATCTGGCGGTCACCGCAGGGCATCCCCTGCCGCCGACCGGGACCGTCCGCGGGGCGATCGCCCGTTCGTCCACCAACCGCAAGAAGATGGCGCTGGTCGAGGACGGACGCGGCAAGCACGCGGTCACCCACTACAAGACCCTGGAGCGGCTTGACGGCGCCGCGCTGGTCGAATGCCGGCTTGAGACCGGCCGCACCCACCAGGTGCGGGTTCACATGGCATCAATCGGCCATCCGTTATTGGGGGATCCTGTCTATGGACGCACCCCTGCGCGGCTCCGGCCGATTCTCACCCAGCTTCACTTCGCCCGGCAGGCACTGCACGCCGCAGTGCTGGGCTTCATCCACCCCGCTACGGGGGCAGCGCTGCGTTTTGACAGCACGCTGCCTGCCGACATGGCGGGGCTGTTGGTCGAATTGAGGGGTTCAAGCTGAACTATCGTGCTATAACACTTCCCTATGTGGCCACCGCCGCGGGATGCCTCTAAAGGGTCCCTTAAGGGTGGGCCGACGATGAAAGGACGAATGACTGCGATGTCCGAACGTGAAAGCAACCTTCCGGCCACCAGCGGCTCGGTCATGCCCAGCCTCAGCGGCGAGCAGGGCCTCAACCGCTATCTGTCCGAAATCAAGAAGTTCCCGGTGCTGACCGCCGAGCAGGAATACATGCTCGCCAAGCGCTATGCCGAACACCAGGATCCCGATGCGGCCAAGCAGCTGGTCACCAGCCACCTGCGGCTCGTGGCGAAGATCGCCATGGGCTATCGCGGCTATGGTCTGCCGGTCTCCGAACTGATTTCCGAAGGCAACATCGGCCTTATGCAGGGCGTCAAGAAGTTCGAACCCGATCGCGGTTTCCGCCTGGCCACCTATGCGATGTGGTGGATCAAGGCGTCGATGCAGGAATTCATCCTGCGCAGCTGGTCGCTGGTCAAGATGGGCACGACAGCCGCGCAGAAGAAGCTGTTCTTCAACCTGCGGCGGATGAAGAAGAACCTCGACGCGTACGAGGATTCCGATCTGCATCCCGATCAGGTGAAAAAGATCGCCACCGATCTCGGCGTGTCCGAGCAGGAAGTGGTCAACATGAATCGCCGGATGATGATGGGCGGCGATGCCAGCCTCAACATCTCGTTCAACGAGGACGGCGAAGGCCAGTGGCAAGACATGCTGCAGGACAACGGCCCGCTTCAGGACCAGCTCGTCGAAGAGGCGCAGGAGGCAAGCAACCGCCACGCCCTGCTGATCGAAGCGATGGACAGCCTGGGTGAGCGCGAACGCCACATCCTGACGCAGCGCCGCCTGATCGATGATCCGCAGACGCTGGAAGAGCTGAGTCAGGAATACGGCGTCAGCCGCGAGCGTGTCCGCCAGATCGAGGTGCGGGCCTTCGAAAAGCTGCAAAAGGCGATGCTGCGCATTGCCGCCGACAAGCGCCTGTTGGCGGCCTGAGCGCCGCCGCGACCCGCTGATCACCGAGGGAAGGGCCGGAGCGATCCGGCCCTTTTCCGTGCGGATGGCGCCCTCTGCTCGGCAGCTGCGTCCGTGTTCTTCACAAAAGCGTTGAATCCGGGGCGTCCGGCTGTGTTAGACCACCCCAAAGATGCACACCGGGGGAATCTGATGGCTACCGACACCACCGGCAGGGCAGGCCTGTGGCAGCGCGCGCAGGCGATGGCCGCAAAGACCCCGCCCGAGCGCAACCGCTACGTCGATTTCCTGCGCGCGCTGTCGATTCTGGCGGTGGTCTCCGGGCACTGGCTGGTGGCCGCGCCTTACATGAAAGACGGCGCCGTGGTGGGCGGGCACTTGCTGGGCATCCTGCCGTGGACCCAGTGGCTGACCTGGGGTTTCCAGGTCATGCCGGTGTTCTTTCTGGTCGGGGGCTTTTCCAACGGAGTGTCGTGGTCCGCCACCCGTCGCGACAATGGCAGCTATGCCGGGTGGTACACCGGGCGGCTTCAGCGGCTGATCTATCCGGTGCTGCCGCTGTTCCTGATCTGGACCCTTTTTGCCCTGTTTGGCACGGCGTTCGGGGTGGACCGGTCGGTGGTCAAGATGGCGGCCCACCTGGCGCTGGTGCCGGTCTGGTTCCTGTCGGTCTACCTGATGGTCTCGGCGCTGGTGCCGCTGACCCACGCTGTCTGGCGGCGCTGGGGCATGGCCTCGTTCTGGGTGCTGATTGCCGGTGCAATCGCGGTCGATGCGGCCCGTTTGCGCTTTGGTGTCCCATACATCGCCTTTGCCAATTTCGGCTTCGTCTGGCTGGCGGTGCACCAGCTGGGCTACGCCTGGGGTGAAGGGCGGCTGGTTGGCCGCCGGGGGCCGCTGGCTCTGGCAATCGGCGGCCTTTGCGCGCTGCTCGCGCTGGTTCGCTTCGGCCCCTATCCGGTGGCGATGATCGGGGTTCCGGGGTCCGAGCTCAGCAATTCGATGCCCCCCACCATGGCTCTGCTGGCACTTGGGCTGGCCCAGGCCGGGCTGGCGTTGCTGCTGGAGCCGCTCGGGCGGCGCTGGCTGCAGAACCTTTCGGCCTGGACCGGAGTGGTGCTGGTAAACGGGATGATCATGACCGTCTATCTGTGGCACCTGACCGCGTTCGTCGCGGTAATGGTCGGCGCGTGGCTGATGGGCGGCGTGGGCCTGCATGCGGCGCCCGGCAGCGGCGCGTGGTGGCTGGCCCGGCCGCTGTGGTTCGCGCTGTACATTGCGGTGCTGCTGCCGCTGATCGGTGTGTTCAGCCGCTATGAGAACATCGGCCGCGGCGCGGACCAGCGCGAAGTGCCGCTGGCTAGGCTGATCACGGGACTGGTGCTGATCTGCACCGGCCTTGCCGCCACCGCCGCGATCAGCATCGCCAGCCCCGAAGGGATTACCGGGGTGCGGCTGTGGGTGGTGGCGCTGCCGTTCATCGGCGCGGCGCTGATCGGGTTCGGGCCGCTCCACCGGCTGGCGAAACGCCTTTCCTGAGCGGCAGATTTATTTCGCAAAGTGTCGAATCCATCAAAGTTTCCCGCTGCGACTCGCGGTAAGGGTGCTGCGACGGAAGTTTGGGTCGCACCGTCCTGAACCCGGACCACATGGTCCGGGACTTGAAAGGGAAACCCATGCGCAAAATGCTTTTCGTTGCGGTGCTTGCCAGCACCGCTCTCGCTTCGCCGGCCTTGGCCCGCGATGATTCGTGGTATGTCGAAGCCGATGGCGGGGCCACGTTCATTCAGGACATGACCCTGCGGCTCAACGGCACGGTGACGGGCACCACATCGCCTTATGCCCAGGGCGATCCGGTGATCATCGCCAGTGCCAAGACCGGTTTCGATTTCGGCGGGATCGTCGGCTATGATTTCGGGCCGTTCCGGCTTGAGGCCGAAGCCAGCTATCGCCGCGCCGGGTTGGACGATCTGCGCGTACCGTCAAGCACTTCGCTGCTGGTAACCGGCTCGACCTTTTCCGGTCGTGTCAGCACGCTGGCCATGATGTTGAACGGGTTGATCGATATCGGCCCGGATGACGGCTTGCAGGGCTTCATCGGCGGCGGTGTCGGCTATGCCCACAGCAAGCTGCGCTTCGACTATGCCAGCGCCCCGCAAGGCACCGATGTGACTATCGCGATGGACGATGGCGACAGCGGCTTTGCTTGGCAGTTGCTGGCTGGCGCGCGAATGCCGCTGAGCGAACATGTCGATCTCGGCCTCAAGTACCGCTTCGCCAACCATCCGGATGTCGCCGTACTGATGAACGAAACGGTGTCGGGCGAAGGGACGATCAACATCACCGCGCCGCTGCGCACCCGGGTGCGGTCGCATTCCGCGCTGCTGACCCTGGCCTACAA
>JABFRE010000018.1 GCA_013141325.1 Novosphingobium sp. | reverse complement strand
ACAGAAGCAGCACCAATCGCGCCCCGCGCCAGCATCAGCCGGGCATGCCGTTTGAGGAGATGTGGGTCTGGTTGCGGCTGAAGCTGTTGGCCGATGCCGGGCTGGTCGGGCTTCCCAACGCTGGCAAAAGCACCTTCATCAACCAGATTACCAACACCAAGGCCAAGGTCGGGGACTATGCCTTTACCACGCTGCGTCCGCAGCTGGGGGTGGTGCGGCACAAGAATCGCGAATTCGTGCTGGCCGATATCCCCGGACTGATCGCCGGTGCGGCCGAAGGCGCGGGCGTGGGCGACCGGTTTTTGGGTCACATCGAGCGCTGCCGCGTGCTGATCCACCTGATCGACATCAATGGCACCGACCCGGCCGAGGCGCTGGAAATCGTCGAAGATGAACTCGCCGCTTACGGGGAAGGCCTGGAAGACAAGCCGCGCCTGATCGCGCTCAACAAGATCGATACGGTCGATACGGAACTGGTCCGGGCCTTCACCAAAGAGCTGAAGGCGGCAGGCGCGACCAAGATTTTTCCCATTTCCGGCGCGACCGGCAAAGGGATCGACGCCCTGCTCAACGCGGTGATCGAACACCTGCCTGCGGCCACGGTGACCGAGCGCCCGACCGGCGAGCAGGAAGAGGGCGACGACACACCGTGGTCGCCGGTGTGACGGGCAAAGGTTGCATAACGCGCGCATTTGCCTAATCGGCAGGCGATGCAGATCGTCCGCCTTTCCCACCTTGCCGACAAGGCAGCCTGCCCCCGGCTGGTGGTCAAGGTCGGCTCGTCGCTGCTGGTCGGCGCCGACGGGGTGCGGCGCGCGTGGCTGGAAGGGCTGGTCGGCGAATTGGCCGCAGCGCGGGCGCGTGGGCAGGACGTCATCGTCGTTTCGTCAGGTGCGATCGCGCTGGGTGCGGCAACGCTGCGGCTCGACAAGGGCGGGCGCGGCAGTCTGGCCGATGCCCAGGCCGCCGCTGCGGTTGGGCAGATCGCGCTGTCGGGGCTGTGGGCGGACCTGCTGGGTGCGCACGGCCTGACTGCCGCGCAATTGCTGCTGACGCTCGATGATCTGGAGGACCGCCGCCGCTACCTCAACGCCACGGCTACGCTGACCCGGCTGCTCGATGCCGGGGCCGTGCCCGTGATCAACGAGAACGACAGCGTCGCCACCCAGGAGATCCGCTTTGGCGACAACGACCGGCTGGCCGCGCGGGTCGCGCAGGCAGCGGGGGCCAGTGCGGTGCTGTTGCTGTCCGATGTCGACGGCCTGTTCGACCGCAACCCGGCCCAGCCCGGCGCCACCCTGCTGGCCGAGGTCCGCGGCGTGACCGCCGAAATCCACGCCATGGCCAGCGGCGGCAGTGCATCGGGTATGGGTTCGGGCGGGATGACCAGCAAATTGCAGGCCGCCGAAATTGCCGAGCGCGCGGGGATTGCGCTGGCCATCGCCAGCGGGCTGCACGACGCGCCGATCGAGCGCGCCTGCGGGCAGGGGATCGGCACGCTGTTCCTGCCCCGGCGAAAGGACGCCGGGCGCAAGGCCTGGCTGGGCGGACGGCTGCGGCTCAAGGGTGCGCTGGTGGTTGATGCCGGGGCGGCACGGGCGCTGGCCAAGGGCAGCAGCCTGCTCGCGGCCGGGGTGGCGGCGGTCGAAGGTGAATTCCAGCGCGGCGATGCCGTGGCGATCCGCGACGGCGCGGGCACCACACTGGCGCATGGATTGGCCGAATACGACGCGCTGGAATGCGCGCGGCTGATGGGGCGCCAATCGGGCGAGCACGGCGACATTCTGGGCTATGCCCCGCGCTCTGCGGTGGTCCACCGCGATCAGCTGGTCTTGCTGTGATGCTGGCGGTGACCGGTGCGACCGGGTTTGTCGGCCAGGCGCTGCTTGACCGCGCCGCTCACGAGGGCGCTGCGATCCGTGCTCTGGCCCGCAAAACCCAGACCCCGCGCGAGCATGTCACGTGGGTTGCGGGCGATCTCGATGCCCAGGCGGCGCTGCGCCAGCTGATGCGGGGGGCAGAGGCAGTGATCCACGTTGCCGGGGTGGTCAACGACGCCAGCGCCTTTGAAAGCGGCAACGTCACCGGCACGCTGAACGTGATCGAGGCTGCCAAAGCCGAAGGCGTATCGCGCTTCATCCACGTCTCCTCACTCTCCGCGCGCGAGCCGGAGCTGTCGGCCTATGGCGCCAGCAAGGCCCGCGCCGAAAAGCTGGTCATGGCCAGCGGGCTCGACTGGACGATTGTCCGCCCCCCGGGGATCTATGGCCCGCGCGATGTCGATTATTTCGAGATGTTCCGTCTGGCCCGCTGGGGGGTGATGCCGGTGCCGCCGAAAGAGGGGCGCGCGTCGATCATTCATGTCGATGACCTCGCCAGGCTGCTGCTGGCGCTGGTTCCCGGCGGTGAGGGAGTATCGTTCCAGACCTTCGAGCCCGACGACGGACGCCCGAACGGATGGAGCCACTACGAACTGGCGCGCGCGGTCGGCTGGGCGATGGGACGGCGGCCCTGGGTCGTTCACCTCAGCCGCGCATCGCTGGAACGCGCGGCCCGCGCCGACCGTCTGGTACGCGGCAAGAAGGCTCGCCTCACCGCCGACCGGGTCGGCTACATGAGCCACCCGGACTGGGTGGTCAGCCGCGGCCAGCGTCCGCCAGAAGCGCTGTGGCAGCCGCGGATTCCAACACGCGAAGGGCTGAAAGCCACGGCGCAGTGGTACCGCGACAACGGCTGGATCTGATCAGAACGCGGGATCGTAGCCCGGCGGCAGGTCATCGGCGCCGCCGTCCACGTGGATGCCGCATTCGGTCTTGTCCCAGCCTTTCCAGCGGCCCGAGCGCGGGTCTTCGCCGGGAGCGACCTTGCTGGTGCAGGGTGAGCAGCCGATCGACGGATAGCCTTGCGCCACCAGCGGATGCGGCGGCAGGCCGGTGGCGGCGAAATAGGCCTGGATCTGGTCGTTCGACCAATCGGCCAGGGGATTGACCTTGAGCCGGCCCGCGCTGTCGGTGGTATCAAGCTCGAAGCGGGTCAGGCCGGCGCGGGACGCGCTCTGGAAGCCCTTGCGACCGGTGAAGGTGGCGTCGAAGCCGGCCAGCGCACCGGCCAGCGGCTGAACCTTGCGCAGCTCGCAGCAGCCATCGGGATCGTAGGACCAGCGTAGACCGTTCTCGTCACGCGCGGCCAGAACGGCGGCGTCAGGCGTCAGGGTGATCAGCTGGGTCAGCGCCAGCTGCCGCGCCAGTTCGTCGCGGTAGGCCAGCGTCTCGGGAAAGTGCTTGCCGGTGTCGAGGAACAGCACCGGCACCGCCGGATCGATGCTCGCCAGCAGGTGGAGCAGCACCGCGCTTTCGGCGCCAAAGCTGGAGACCGCCGCGATCCGTCCGGCCAGGCCCTCGGCCAGCACCGCCGCGAGCATGGCGCGGGTCGGCATGCCCGCAAAGCGCGCGTTGAGCGCATCCACCTCTGCCGTCGTGAAACGGGCGGTGGTGTCGATGCGGTCAATGCGGCGCGCGGGCTCAGCCATGCCGGAGCTGCCAGATCGGCGCACGCCCGTCGGTGGTGGGCTGATAGACGTCGCCATAGCGGGCGAATGCAGCCTCGGCATCGGCGGGATCGAGCGGCACCTCGGGCGCGAAGGCGTCAAAGCCGCAGCGGCGCATGTGGGCGATCTGATCGACCAGCACCTCGCCCACCGCGCGCAGCTCGCCGCCATAGCCCGCCTCGCGCAGGATCCGCGCCGCGGAATAGCCGCGCCCATCGCCAAACACCGGGAAGTTGACCTCGATCAGCCGGATCCGGTCAAGGTGCGGCAACAGATCGCGGGCGTCGTCGCCCGGTTCCAGCCGGACTGCGGAGGCGTTCGACTGTTCGCCAAAGGCGTCAACCGTCACGCCGGGATCGCCGACTGGCTCGTCGTTGCGAAAGCGAAACTGGACGTCAGCCATAGAGCGCCTCCTTGAACGGGGCCATGCCCACGCGGCGGTAGGTATCGAGGAAGCGTTCGCTGCCCTGCTTGTTGGCGAGATAGACCTGGGTGGCCTTTTCGACCGCATCGACGATTCCATCCTCGTCGAAGCCGGGGCCGGTGATCTGACCCAGCGAGGTGTCGGCGCCCTCGCAGCCACCGAGCGACAGCTGGTAGTTTTCGACGCCCTTGCGATCGACGCCCAGGATGCCGATGTGGCCGGCGTGGTGGTGGCCGCAGGCGTTGATGCAGCCCGAGATCTTGAGCTTGAGCTCCCCGATCTCCTGCTCGCGCGGGGCAAGGCGCTGGCTGATCTTCTGCGCCACCGGGATTGAGCGGGCATTGGCGAGGCTGCAATAGTCGAGCCCCGGGCAGGCGATGATGTCGCCGATCCGGTCGAGATTGGCGGTGCCGAGCCCGGCCGCCTCCAGTCGCTGCCACACGGCGTACAGATCGGCCTTGCGGACGTGCGGCAGGACGATGTTCTGGGCGTGGGTGACGCGCAGCTCGTCGAAGCTGTAGTCACGGGCAAGGTCGGCCATCAGCCGGATCTGGTCGGCGCTGGCATCGCCGGGGATGCCGCCCGCCGGCTTGAGGCTGATGGTGACGGCGATGTAGCCGGGCCGCTTGTGGGGCAGGCAATTGGTGTCGGCCCACAGCGCAAAGGCGGGGTCGCTGCGCTCAAAACTGTCCGGCACCCCGGCTTCGAAAGGCGGATCGGCGAACATTGCGGCGATCCGCTCCAGCTCGGCGCCGGGCGGCTCGATATTCTGGGTCAGCAGATGGGCGAATTCGGCCTCGACCTGGCGGGTGTATTCGTCCTTGCCCAGCTCGTGGACCAGGATCTTGATCCGCGCCTTGTACTTGTTGTCGCGTCGTCCATATCGGTTATAAACCCGAAGGCAGGCCTCCGAATAGGTTATCATCTGGTCGATCGGCACGAAGTCGCGAATGCACGGCGCGATCATCGGCGTGCGGCCCATGCCCCCGCCAACGTAGAACGCCGCGCCCAGCGCGCCCGCCGCATTGCGCAGGATCCGGATGCCGATGTCGTGCAGCCGCATCGCCGCGCGGTCGGTTTCGCTGGCGATCACTGCCATCTTGAACTTGCGCGGCAGGAAGTTGAATTCCGGATGGAAGGTCGACCACTGGCGGATCAGCTCGGCATAGGGGCGCGGATCGACCACTTCGTCGGCGGCAGCCCCGGCGTATTGATCCGACGTGGTGTTGCGGATGCAGTTGCCGCTGGTCTGGATCGCGTGCATCTCGACCGTGGCGAGATCGGCCAGGATATCGGGCGCCTCTTCCAGCTTGATCCAGTTGTACTGGATGTTCTGACGGGTGGTGAAGTGGCCATAGCCGCGGTCGTACTTGTCGGCGATGTCGCCCAGCATCCGCATCTGCGCGCTGCTCAGCGTGCCATAGGGCACTGCGACCCGCAGCATGTAGGCGTGCAATTGCAGATAGAGCCCGTTCATCAGCCGCAGCGGCTTGAACTGGTCCTCGGTGATATGACCTTCGAGGCGGCGGTGCACCTGATCGCGGAATTCGGCGACCCGGGCATCGACCATGGCCTGGTCGTAGGTATCGTACTTGTACATCAGATCACCCAGTTTCCGGCGTCGGGATCGGCCGGTTTCAGTGTCAGGTCGGCGCGGACGGTGGGGCCCAGCGCGCGGATGCGGTCCTTGATATGGGCGGGGCGTACGCCGTCTTCGTCCTTGGCCGCTTCGATGGCATAGGCCGCGTTGACGCGGCGCGCGGCGCTCTCGCGGGCTAGGATCGTATCGGCGTGTTCGCCGACATCGACCGCATCTTCGACGTGCAGCGACCATTGCACCCCGTCCCACCAGGTGACTGCGCCGGTCTTGAGGTCGTTTCCGGTCAGGATCTTCACTGTGCAGCCTCCAGCGCGAGCGCGCGCAAGGTTTGGGAATCGGGTTCGCCCGCCACCGCGCCGATCACGATCACTGCCGGGCTCTTGACCCGGTGCGCGGCGATCAGCGCGGGGAGGCCCGCCAGCGAGGCGCGCAGCACGCGCATGGCGGGGCGGGTAGCGTTCTCGATCACGGCGACCGGAATCTCCGGGGTCAGTCCGTCGGCGATCAGCTTGTCGGTGATCGCCTCGGCCGCGGCGAGGCCCATGTAGATGACCAGCGTGCGGCCCTTGCCGGCAAGGCCCGACCAGTCCTGCTCGCTGAGGCCCTTGCACTGCCCGGCCACGAAGCTGACGACCGAGGCGTGATCGCGGTGGGTCAGCGGCATCTGCGCGGCGGCGGCGGCGCCAATCGCGGCGCTGATTCCGGGGACCACTTCCACCGGTACACCGGCGGCGCGGCAGGCCTCCGCCTCTTCGCCGCCACGCCCGAAGATGAAGGGATCGCCGCCCTTGAGGCGTACCACATCGCGTCCGGTCAGAGCCTCATCTACCAACAGGGCGTTGATGGCGTCCTGCGCCAGGGTGTGGCGCGCGCGGGCTTTGGCGACCGAGATCAGCCGGGCCGAGGTCGGGGCCATGGCCAGGATCGCCGGATCGACCAGACCGTCATGGACGATGATCCGCGCCTGCATGATCAGGCGGGCGCGGATCAT
>JABFRE010000016.1 GCA_013141325.1 Novosphingobium sp. | reverse complement strand
CGCTGCTTGTTCCACCATTCGATCCGCTTCAGCACTTCGCGTTCGAACCCGCGTTCGGCGGGGCGGTAATAGGTCTGTGGCTCCATGCCGTCTGGCCAGTAATCGGCCCCGGAAAAGCCGTTCTCGGCCTCGTGATCGTAGGCATACCCGGCGCCATAACCAATATCTTTCATCAGCTTGGTCGGCGCGTTGAGGATGTGGGCGGGGGGTGAAAGGCTGCCGGTCTCCTTGGCGCTTTTCCACGCCGCCTTCTGCGCGGAATAGGCCGCGTTCGATTTGGGCGCGGTAGCGAGGTAGAGACAGGCCTGAACGATCGCCAACTCCCCCTCAGGGCTGCCGAGAAACTGGTAAGCGTCCTTGGCGGCCAGGCATTGGGTCAGCGCCTGCGGATCGGCCAGGCCGACATCCTCGCTGGCAAAGCGGACCAGGCGCCGCAGCACATAGAGCGGCTCCTCCCCAGCCGTCAGCATCCGGGCCATATAGTATAGCGCGGCCTGTGGGTCCGACCCGCGCAGCGCCTTGTGCAGCGCCGAGATCAGGTTGTAGTGCCCGTCGCGGTCCTTGTCATAGACCGCCACCCGCCGCTGGAGGAACGCGCCCAGCGCTGCAGGATCGAGCGGTTCGGGGATCTTGGCATTGTAGAGCGTTTCGGCCTGGTTGAGCAGGAACCGCCCATCGCCATCGGCGCCGGCCACCAGCGTCTCGCGGGCCTCCGCCGTCAGCGGCAGCGGACCGGACAGGGCCTCGGCCCGGCTCAGCAGTTCGCCCAGCGCGGCGGCATCCAGCCGGTGCAGGATCAGCACGGCCGCCCGGCTGAGCAGCGCGGCGTTGAGCGCGAAGCTGGGGTTTTCGGTCGTGGCGCCGACCAGCGTTACCGTGCCCTTCTCGACAAAGGGCAGGAACCCGTCCTGCTGGGCACGGTTGAAGCGGTGGATCTCATCCACGAACAGCAGGGTGCGCTCCCCGGCCTTGGCCGCGGTCTCCGCCTCGGCAAAGGCCTTTTTCAGATCGGCAACCCCGGAAAACACCGCACTGACCGCAACGAACCGCATGCCCACGGCATCGGCCAGCAGCCGGGCGATGCTGGTCTTGCCGGTCCCCGGCGGCCCCCAAAGGACCATGCTGGACAGCCGACCCGCCGCTACCATCCTGCCGATTGGCCCGGTGGGGCCGGTCAGGTGTGCTTGCCCGATCACTTCGTCCAGCGCGCGCGGCCGCAGCCGGTCCGCCAGCGGCGCGTCCTCGCGCGGCGCTTCGGGCGGGGCGGCAGGTGGAGAATCGTTGGCGAAAAGGCTGCTCATAAGGGCAGAGGAATAAGCGCTGCATTCACGAATTGCACGGCTGCGTTTGGTGCTGTCCCAATTCGTGGTATCCTGCCGCATCCTCATCACAGAACACGGGGGAACGGGAGATGGATCCGATCAACGCGGGCAAGGTGCCGACCAGCTATTGGGTGGTCACCGGGCTGGGACTGCTGTGGAATTCCTTTGGCGCATACGACTATGTCATGACGCGGATGCGCAATGCCGACTATCTCAAGTCCGCAGGCGATCCGCAGGCCATCCTGGCCTGGATCGACAGTTTCCCGATCTGGGCCCAGATCGGCTGGGGCCTGGGGGTTTGGGGCTCGTTCCTGGGTTCGGTGCTGATGGTGCTGCGCTCGCGCCACGCCGCCACCGCCTTCGCGGCCTCGCTGCTGGGGGCGACCGTCAGCTTCGGCTACCAGTTTACCCACACCCCGCCGGCCGCGCTCGATACGACGGCCGGCAAGGTCATTCCGCTGGTGATCATGGCGGTGGTCGCGGTGCTCTGGCGTTATTGCCGCAAGAGCGCCCAGCAGGGCTTGTTGCGCTAGGCTAATCCGCCGCCCGCTCGCGCAGGGCGGCGGTGCGCAGCACCGGTTTGCGTTCCAGTCCGCCTTCGTCCTTGATTAGGGCGCGGTATTCGTCGCGCTTTTCGTGGATCGAGGCGATGACGAAGCCCATCGGCACGCCGACGTCGACCAGCACCGCCTCGGATAGCTGCAATGAGCTTTCCAGCGTCTGCGGCACCGCCGTACTCGCCCCCGCGCGGTACAGCGCGGCGGCGTGGCGGGCATCGCGCGCGCGGGCCAGAATCGGCAGGGCCGGGTAACGGGCGCGCAGCTTCTTGACCAGCCGCTGCGCCAGCACCGGCTCGTCCATTGTCAGCACCACCGCGCTGGCCGTATCGAGCCCCAGCCGGTCGAGCGTGGAATCGCGGGCGGCATCGCCGAAGATCACCGGAAAGCCCTCCTGCTGACCCTTGGTCACCCGGTCCCCGTCGAGATCGATCGCCACGAACGGTTTGTCATGATGGCGCAGCATGTCGGCGACCAGCCGCCCGACCCGGTCAAAGCCGATGATGATCGTGCGCCCGGCGTCATCAGCTGGCGGCAGCTGCACCTGGGCCCGGCGATCGACCCGCCGCCCCAGACGATTGCCCAGCCACGCCAGGATCGGGGTCACGGTCAGCCCCAGCGCGGTGACGATTTGCCAGAATTGCGCCGCATCACGGGTGATCAGCCGCGCAGACAGTGCCGCGCCCAGCACGATCAAGGTAGTTTCCGAAGGGCTGGCCATCAGGATACCTGCTTCCGTCGACGTGCCGGGCCGCGCGCCCATCAGCCGCAGCAGCAGCGCGGTGACCACCGCCTTGGCGACCAGGATCGCGGTTACAGCCAACAGCACCGAGCCGATCCGGTCGAACAGCAGGGCAAGGTCCAGGCCCATGCCGACCGTGATCAGGAACACACCCAGCGCCAGCCCCTTGAACGGCGCGGTCATGCCTTCGACTTCCTCGTGGTATTCGGTCTCGGCGATCAGCAGTCCGGCGATCAGGGCACCGACGATCGGCGAGAGGCCGACTGCACCCGTTGCGGCCGAAGCAACGATCACCACCAGCAGGCTGGCGGCCAGGAACAGTTCGGGGCTTTTGGTCCGCGCGGCCTGGGCGAACAGACGCGGCAGCAGAAAGCGGCCAGCCACCAGCAGCAGCAGGATGACGAGGGCGCCGCTGGCCAGGATGCGGGCCAGTTCCGCGGTGCTCTGCGCCTCGCTGCCGCGCCCCATTGCGCCCAGCAGGAAGATGATCGGCACCAGCGCAATATCTTCGAACAGCAGCATGGACAGCGCGGCCTTGCCCGCCGGGGTTCCGGTATCGACAATCCGCAGCACCAGCGCGGTGGAGGACAGCGCCAGCGCCAGCCCCAGAGCCAGCGCGGTTGGCGGCGAATTGCCCAGCGCCGCAAGACCCAGGGCGATCAGCGCCGCGCAGCCGATCAGCTCCATCGCCCCCAGCCCGAACACCTGCCGGCGCATGTCCCACAGCCGCCCGAACGACAGCTCAAGCCCGGCCGAGAACAGCAGCAGCACGATCCCGAATTCGGCAAACGGCTCCAGCCGGTGAACGTCGGAGATCGTGACGTAGCCCAGCAAGGGATAGTCCTTGACCCATCCGCCCAGGCCCGAGGGCCCAACCATCAACCCGACCAGGATGAAACCGATCACCGGCGTGATCCGGAACCGCGCGAACAGCGGAATCACGATGCCCGCCGCGCCCAGGATTACCAGGGCGTCGGACAGGATCGAGGTGGAAGGGATGGTGTGGGAGCCGACCATGCACTCAGCTATGGCAGGCTAGCGCGCTTCGGCAAAGAGCCTGTCCACGTTGCCGCCATTGGAATTGAGGATCGCGGTGACCTTCATCCGCCCTTCGTAGTAGGGCAGGGCGGGGTGGTTCGGGTCCGACTTCTTCAGGGCGGTCACTTCCGCGTCGGTCAGCGTCGATTCCTGCGCGACATAGTCGCAATAGCCCTCGCGCAGCCAGGTCGGCTTGGTCAGGTCGACCCACAGGCCGAAACGACGGCGCTCCATCCCGTGGCACTTCTCGTGCGCGATCACACCGGCAATGGCGCGGGTCCGGCCGTCGCCAAGCCCGTTGTGCACGGTGTCTGTCGGTACGTCGCTGCGGTTGACGATCAGATCTTCGCGAAAGGCGCGGGTCAGGGCGAAGGCGTAGTGCGCACGCAACGCCAGAACTCGCCACCGCCAACCGCCGTCGGTCAGGAAGATCCGGCGCCCTTCATCGTCTCGGGCAAGCGGGCTCAACCGAGTCCGCGCGTTGGCATCAGCAAGGATTGCCGCCATGCGGGTTTCGGGGATCGGCGCGGTCGACCAGACGCGGTCGGCACCGAAATCCTGCTGGTAGGGGAAGGCCAGAACCTCGGGCGCCATGAACGGTGCGGCTGCGGCCAGTACCGCCAGCCCGACCAGTCCGTGGCGCCAGCGCTGCATTCCTACTTCCAGTCAGCCATCGCGGTTTCGAGGTTGTCGACGATCGCCTCGAAGAAGCCCTCGGTGGTCAGCCACGGCTGTTCGGGGCCGATCAGGATCGCCAGGTCCTTGGTCATCTTGCCGCTTTCGACGGTGTCGATGCAGACCTTTTCCAGCGTTTCGGCAAAGCGCACCACGTCGGGGGTGCCGTCGAATCTGCCGCGGTAGATGAGGCCGCGGGTCCAGGCGAAGATCGAGGCGATCGGGTTGGTGCTGGTCGCCTTGCCCTGCTGGTGCATCCGGTAGTGACGGGTCACGGTACCGTGGGCAGCCTCGGCCTCCACGGTCTTGCCGTCCGGGGTCATCAGCACCGAGGTCATCAGGCCTAGGCTGCCGAACCCTTGCGCGACCTGGTCCGACTGGACGTCGCCGTCATAGTTCTTGCAGGCCCAGACGAACTTGCCTGACCACTTGAGCGCGGAGGCGACCATGTCATCGATCAGGCGGTGTTCGTAGACGATGTTGGCGGCGGCAAACTTTTCCTTGAAGCCTTCGCTGTCGAACACTTCCTGGAACAGGTCCTTGAAGCGCCCGTCATAGGCCTTGAGGATGGTGTTCTTGGTCGAAAGGTACACTGGCCAGCCCAGACCCAACCCATAGTTGAAGCTGGCGCGGGCGAAATCGCGGATCGAATCGTCGAGGTTGTACATCGCCAGCGCCACGCCGGGCGAGGGGTAGTGGAACACTTCCTCGTCGATCTTGGAGCCATCGTCGCCTTCCCAGACCAGCCGCAGCTTGCCGGGGCCGGGGACCACGAAATCGGTCGCCTTGTACTGATCGCCAAAAGCATGGCGGCCGACCACGATCGGATCGGTCCAGCCCGGTATCAGGCGGGGGACGTTCTGCATCACGATCGGTTCGCGGAACACCACGCCGCCCAGGATGTTGCGGATCGTGCCGTTGGGGCTCTTCCACATTTTCTTGAGCTTGAATTCCTCGACCCGCGCCTCGTCCGGGGTAATTGTCGCGCATTTCACGCCGACGCCGTACTGCTTGATCGCGTTGGCCGAATCGACCGTGATCTTGTCATTGGTCTCGTCGCGCTTCTCGACGCTGAGGTCATAGTACTTCAGGTCGATATCAAGGTAGGGCAGGATCAGCCGTTCGCGAATCCACTGCCAGATGATGCGGGTCATTTCATCGCCGTCGATTTCGACGACCGGATTCTTCACCTTGATCTTGGCCATGCCAGTCCACTTTCCCAGGGAGGTTTTCGCAGTCCCCTTAGCAGAGCGCGCAGGCCGTGCAAGTAAGGGCTGGACGCGGGCGCGGAGGCCCTTTAATCGAACGGTTAAAGATCAACCGAGAGGATCACCGGCATGAGCGAGGAAAACCCAGTCCTGACCGAAGTCGAAGACGGCGTGCTGATTGTCACGATGAACCGGCCCGAGGCCAAGAACGCGATGAACAAGGCCCAGGCCGAAGGGATCGCCGCGGCGATGGACCGGCTGGAAGCCGAGGACGACCTGCGCTGCGCGATCCTGACCGGGGCGGGCGGCACGTTCTGTTCGGGCATGGATCTCAAGGGCTTCCTGCGCGGCGAACGGCCCAGCATCGAGGGGCGCGGGTTCGGCGGGCTGACCGAATGGACGCCGAAAAAGCCGGTGATCGCGGCGGTCGATGGCTATGCCCTGGCCGGTGGGATGGAGCTGGCGCTCAGCTGCGATCTGATCGTCGCCAATTCCGCCTCGAAGTTCGGCATTCCCGAAGCCAAGCGCGGGCTTGCCGCGGCGGCCGGTGGCCTCATCAAGCTGCCGCGCCAGATCCCGCCGCGGATCGCGATGGAACTGGCGCTGACCGGCGATTTCATCGACGCGGCGCGGGCCTATGATCTGGGCTTCGTGAACCGGGTGGTCGATGGCCCGGCGATCGACGGTGCCAAGGAACTGGCGCGCCGCGTGGCCGAAAACGGCCCGCTGGCGCTGATCGCATCGAAGGCGATCATCCGCGATTCGCACAGCTGGAGCGACGAGGAGATGTGGCAGAAGCAGGCGGCCTATATTGCCCCGGTCTTCGTCAGCGAAGACGCCCGCGAAGGGTCGCTGGCCTTTGCGGAAAAGCGCAAGCCGAACTGGCAGGGAAAGTAGCCCCCAAGCGCAAAAAGGCCCCGGAAATCCGGGGCCTTTTGGTGAATGGTGGGCGTAGCAAGGATTGAACTTGCGACCCCTACGATGTCAACATAGTGCTCTACCACTGAGCTATACGCCCGCACCATTC
>JABFRE010000247.1 GCA_013141325.1 Novosphingobium sp. | reverse complement strand
CCGCTGTTCGCGGTGGTGCTGGGGCCGGGTCCGGCGTGGAAACGCGGGCAGCCGCTGCGCCGCGGGGCGAGCGACAGCCACTACCGCTATTGGCAGGACCTGCACCGCCAGGGCCGGGTCGAAAGCGCCGGGCCGGTCGGCAAGGACACCGGCTTCGCCCTGCTCCACGCCCGCAGCCAGCGCGAGGCGAATGCGGTGCTGGCCGCCGATCCGGCGGTCCGCTCGGGCCAGTTCCGGGCGGTGGCGCGGCCCTATGATCCGGCATTCGCGGACGCCGATTAGAATTTGTTTCAGCGAAACTGAAACAAGGCAACACCGGCCCGGGGGAGCGGGTCGGTGTTGCTTCACGTCAGTGGAACAGATGCTAGGCCCGCTGGATCTGGGCCAGCAGCCGTTCGACATCGGCAATCCGGCACAGGTCGGTGCCGGGGTGAAGCACCGCCGCGGTGCCGGCCGCGATGCCGCGGTGGAAGGCGGTCTCCAGCGGCTCGCCGCGCAGGAAGCCGTCGATGATCCCGGCCAGGAAGCTGTCCCCCGCCCCGGTGGTGGAACGCGCCACGGCCTTGATCCCCGGGTGGATCAGCACGCCCCCGGGGTGGGCCAGCACCGCGCCCTCCTCGCCCATCGTCACCGCGACATGGGCGGCCATGCCCTCAGCCACGCAGCGCTGCGCGGCTTCGGCCACTTCGGCGTGACCGGCCAGGCTGCGGCCCAGCCAGGCCTCGAACTCGCCGACGCTGGGCTTGACCAGGAACAGACCGCCCTTCGCCATCGCCGCCCGCAGCGCCGCGCCCGAGGTATCGACCACCAGCCGCCTGCCCGCCGCGCCGAGCGGATCGGCCAGGCTGGCGAAGAAGGCGTCGGGCAGGCCGCGCGGCAGGGATCCGCTGGCGATCACCCAGTCATAGCCGCCGTCCAGTACCGCAGCGCGCGCGGCGGCGCCCTCGTCTGCGGTGATCTGCGGGCCTTCGGGCACGAAGCGGTACTCGTGCCCGGTCGTGCGTTCGTACACCGCCAGGCTCATCCGGGTGTGGTCGTGGATCGGGATCGTCCGGCGGGGCAGGCCGATCCCGTCGAGCAGCTCGTCGAGCAGCGCCCCGGTCGGCCCGCCCGAAAGGTATACCGCATCGACCATGGCGCCAAAGCGGTGGAGCACGCGGGCGACGTTGAGCCCGCCACCGCCCGGATCGTAGCGTTCGCCGAAGGTGCGGATCTTGCGGGTGGGCGAAACCGCCTCAGCCTCGCACGACGAATCGATCGCCGGGTTGACCGTCAGGGTGGCGAGCCGCTGCACCGCGCCCCTACCGCTTGCGCACGAACTCGGCGCGCAGGACCAGGCCCTTGATCCCGGGGTACTTGCAGTCGATCTCCTGCGCGTCGCCGGTCAGCCGGATCGAGGGGATCACGGTGCCCTGCTTGAGCGTCTGCCCGGCGCCTTTGACCGTCAAGTCCTTGATCAGCGTAACCGCATCGCCGTCGACCAGCACGTTACCCACCGCATCACGGACTTCGACCGCGCTTTCTGCAGCCCGCTTGGCCGCGAGCTCGGAGGCGGGCAGCCATTCGCCGCTGTCTTCGTCATAGACATAATCGTCGTCATCGCCCGCCATGCGCCGGTCTCCTTGCCGATTGGCCATGGCAGGCGCCGGCGCAATTGGCTAGTCCGGCATAGCTATTCAATGGGAAGCGGGAGCAGACGGTGGACCGGACGATTGTCGAACTGGGCGCCGGGGCGCGCACGGCTGCGGTGGAAACACTGGCGGCGGCTTTCCGTGACGATCCGGCGATGGTCCACATGCTGCCCGATCCGGCATCGCGGCCCCGGCGGCTGCGGCGGCTGCTGGGCTGGATGTTTGACGAGACGCTACACCACGGCTTCGTGCTCGGCACTCCGGGGGCCGAAGTGGTGACGCTGTGGCGGGCGCCCGGCGCGGTCCACCGGCACGAGCCGCTGTGGCATCCCGGCGCGCTGCGCTTCATCCCGATTTTCGGGCGGCACCTGCCGCGTGCGCTGCGGGTCGATGACGGTATCCGGGGGCATCTGCCGCCGGGCGAGGACTGGCTCTACCTCAAGATCGCCGGGGTCCGGCCCGATTGCCAGGGCAAGGGCCTGGGCGGCCTGGCGATCCGCACCGGACTGGCGCAGCACGGGGGACCGGGCGTTCCGGCGCTGCTCGAGACTGCGACCCCGGCGAATGTCGGGCTGTACCAGCGGCTGGGCTTCGCGATCCGCTGCGAATGGGATGTGCCGCGCGGCGGGCCGCACTTCTGGTCGATGACCCGCCCAAACGAAGCGCCGAAGGGTACCAGGCTGAAGGATTGATTCAGCATCCACCGCAACCTTCGGGCAAGTGGGCGCAGCTACTGTCTGCGGCGCTTGCCGTCGGCGCCTTCGCGCTGCATCGGAAACGCGGAGGGTCGCACCACATGAACATCAATCACCTTGTCGCCGCGTCGGCAGCTGCCGCCTTGGCCGTCATCGGCTTCACCGGTCTGGCTCAGGCCAAGTCGCAGGCCTTTGCCGCTACCGCCCAGCCCAACGAGAGCGTCTGGCACCTGCGCGCCGGGCTCAATGTCGCGGCGCTGTCGTGCCGGGGCAGCGGGCGGGAAAAGGTCGCGCCGGCCTATTCGCGGTTGCTCAACCGCCACCGGACCCTGCTGGCCTCGTCCTATGCGCTGGAACAGCGCCGCCACGGGTCCGGGCTCGATCGGCACCAGACCCAGCTCTACAACCGCTTCGCCCTGCAGCGCTCGCCCGAGCGGTTCTGCGCCAGTGCGGCGGACGTAGCGGACCAGGCGGTCTCGATGGATTCGTCTGCGCTGGCGAAGAACGCCGGATCGCTGCTCTCGCGGATCGACTGACCACACGCGCCTTGTGTGCAAGCGCCGCGCCCGGCTTGTCCGCTCCGGACTTGGCGATAAACAGGCATGGTCACGCAACAAGGGAGTTTTCGCATGACCGATCCGCGCGCCATGGTGCAGACGATGATCACGCTGGCCTCGGCCTCGCTGGGGCTGGTTGCCGCGCTCGCCTGGAACGAGGCGATCAAGGCGACACTGGCCAAGCTGGGCCTGGGCGAGGATCTGGCCGGGCTCTACACCTACGCCATTCTGGCAACGCTGATCGCGATCATAGTCCTGGCGCTGCTCGGCCGGCTGTCGGCCAAGCTGGGCGGTCAGGCCGCGTTCGAGCGTGAAGCCGAAGGCTGAGATTGGGTTAACCACCCGGAAGTGCTAGACTTCCCCGCGAGGGGTGAGTCGATGGCTGCTTCCTTTGATCGCAGGGACCTGTTGCGCGGTGGGCTATCGCTGGCCGCGCTGGGGGTGGCCGCGCCCGCGCGCGGCGCGCAGAGCCTGGACGAGCTTGGCAAGCTGCTGGGCGGCAAACTGCCGCAGCAACTGCGCGCGGTGCTGCCGCAGGAGGTTGGCCAGGCCGCCCAGATCGTCGCGGAAGTGGTCAAGCTGGAACAGCAGGCCAAGCTGCTGCGCCTGCCGTCCTCGCCGCTCTCGCTGGGTGACGGCACGATCCCAACCGATCCGGAGCGGCTTTACGAAATCGCCATGCCCCGGCTGGTCGCGCTGATGGACCGGGCCGGCACCCTCAGTCCCACGCTGGGTGAACAGGCCGGGGCGCTGCTCGCCAAGCTCCACCGCACCCAATACGACCCACCCGATGCCTGGTTCGGCGATGGAACGGCACCTGCGCCCGAGCAGGGCACCGCCCGCCCGCTGCTGCGCCTGCCGAGTGGCCCATTGCGCCCGCTGCGGCTGGCCGATCCGCCCGAGGGCGAAGGGGCACCGGTCCTGCCCAGGCTCGACTTGCCCGAACCGTCGCTGCCCGCGGTCGAGGCTGCACTGCCCGCGATCAATCCGTCGCTGAAGTTCGAGAATCTGGCGCAGGAGTACACCGCCTGGTTTGCAGCCGCCCGGATCCGGCCCGAGCATCAGGAAACGGCCAACTGGCATCTCACGATGATGCGCGAATCGCGCGGCCGCTACGCCGCAGTCAGCAAGCGGCTGGCCGTGCCGTGGTATTTCATCGCCGCTGTTCATGCACTGGAAGCCAGCTTCAACTTCCGCGCTCACCTCCACAACGGCGACTTTCCGCTCAGCCGCCGGACCCATCAAGTCCCATCCGGACGTCCGCTCGTGTGGCTGCCGCCCAGCGACTGGGAGGCCAGCGCGGCCGATGCCTTGCGGCTGATGGGCTTTGCCGGACAAAGCGATTGGAGCCTACCGCGCCTCCTCTACCGGCTCGAGGCCTACAACGGCTTCGGCTATCGCCGGTCAAAGCGCGCCTCGCCCTATCTTTGGAGCTTTTCCAACCTCTATGATCGCGGCAAGTTCGTCGCCGACGGCAAGTTCGATCCCCGCGCCCGCTCGCAGCAGTGCGGCGCGGCGGTCATGCTCAAGGTACTGGCCGAGACCGAGGCGATCGCGCTGGGGTGATTCGGCGATGTACCGGTGCATTCAGCGAGTTGACAGGCGGAGTGTCTATGGCACGATGGTACGAATGCCTGCAATTTTTTTGCTCTAGGGGTCTGTAATCTTGCGCAACTCAGCACACTTCGCCGGGGCCGCCGTGCTGGCCCTTCTTGCCGTACCGCAAATCGCCCATGCTGGCACCTGCGAGGACAGCTTCATCAAGAAGGGCAACCCGATCGGTGGATCGCGCTTCATTGCCATGATTTCGGTCAACGACATGCCGGTCGACGTCGCGATCAACCAGATGCGCGGGATCGTGGCGCGCAAAGGGTATGACATCATCGCTTCGGAGCCTGCCGCCGGCGCCTTGCTGATCGAACAGTCCCACACCGGCAAGACCCGCGCCTTCCCGATCGAGATCAATGCATCGGTGACCAACGGCGTCGGCACGGTACAGATGGAGGCCAAGCTGCGCGCTGGCATGTTCGCCAAGGCCGAAGATGTGAAGACCGAGATGTGCTCTGTCCTCGCCCAGTTGCGCGGCGGCAAGGAAGGGCGGCTGGCGGCGCGGGCTGGAAGCGGCGCGACCACGGTTCAGGCCGCACCTATTTCGATGAGCGCCCTGGCCTTTTCGCAGCAGTTTTCCAAGGACCTTGAACGCAACGCCCTCGCCGCCGTGCCGCGGTACAAGAACAAGCGCTTTACCCTGTCCGGTACGGTTGAGCGCGTCTCGCGCGACGGCACCGACATCCGGGTGTGGTTCGAAATCCTCCAGCCCCACGAAATGGCGATCCGCCTGCCGGGCGTGGCCAAGACCAACGTCGAAGTCGGCTGCGCGCTGGGTCCGGGCCAGTCGGTGTTCGGGATGCAGCTCAAACCCAAGGTCAGCGTCAAGATGACCGGCACTTTCGACGATTTCAGCGAAATTCGCGAAGTTGTTTGGTTTAAGGATTGTGTGTCCGTAAAGTAGACGGATGAAGCACATTCGTCTGACCGCGCTCGCTCTTGCCGTTCTCGCCGGCCCCGCCCTTGCCGCTCCGCCGGAGCAGGTCGCTCAGGCTGCGCTGAAGGCCGCGCCGGTCTGGGATGGGCACAACGACGTGCCCGAACAGCTGCGCGACAGGCGCAGGAACCTGCTCGACGGGTTCGATTTCACCGACACCCGCGGAACTGCCGAGCCGGCCAAGAACCTGATCGCGATGCAGACCGACCTCCAGCGGCTGCGGCAGGGCAAGATCGGGGCGCAGTTCTGGTCGGTCTATGTCCCCGCCAGCCTGCCCGAACCGCAGGCGATCCAGGCCACGCTGGAGCAGATCGACACCGCCAAACGGCTGGTCGCGCGTTATCCGGGCGAGCTGATGCTGGCGACCAGCTCGGCCGATGTCGAACGCGCGATGAAGCTCGGCAAGATCGCATCGCTGATCGGGATGGAGGGCGGCCATTCGATCGGCGGATCGCTGGCCGTGCTACGGCAGATGCACGCACTGGGCGCGCGCTACATGACGCTGACCCATTCGAAGACCAACGCCTGGGCCGACAGCGGCACCGACAAGCCGGTCCACAATGGCTTGACCGATTTCGGCCGCACGGTGGTGCGCGAGATGCAGCGGCTGGGGATGCTGGTCGATCTCAGCCACGTCAGCGAAAAGACAATGCTAGACACGCTGGACATCGCCGGTGCGCCGGTGATCTTCAGCCATTCGAACGCCCGCGCGCTCAACGGCCATCCACGCAACGTGCCCGATGCGGTGCTTGCCCGGCTGAAAGCCAACGGCGGGATCGTGATGGTCAACGCCTATCCGCCCTATGTCACCCAGGCGACCTGGCAGTGGAATGCCCGGCGCGCGGCGGAAAAGGGGCGGCTTGAGGTGGTGTTCAACGGGAATCCGGACGGCGCCGCGGCAGCCCTGGCGGCGTGGGACAAAGCCAACCCGGTACCCGGCGGCAGCGTTGCCGACGTGGCCGACCACATCGACCACATTCGCACGGTCGCCGGGATCGACGCGGTCGGGCTGGGCGGCGACTATGACGGCATCGAATTCGCGGTGAAGGGGATGGAGGATGTCTCCACCTACCCTGCGCTGTTCACCGAACTGGCCCGGCGCGGCTGGACCCAGGCCGAGCTGGAAAAGCTTTCGAGCCGCAACATGATGCGCGTGCT
>JABFRE010000275.1 GCA_013141325.1 Novosphingobium sp. | reverse complement strand
ATATCGACCTGCGGATCGCGCTGCTGGCCGGCCCGCCGGAAAGCTTCAGCTGTGTCGCGGGTACCATGGTGCAGGAAGCGTTCCGCTCCAGCGCGGCGATTCGCACCGCCTGTCAAGCCAGCATCATGGGTAACGCCGCCGCGCTGGAGGCTGATCTGGCCGCAGCCATTACCCAAAGCGGCGCAAAGGGCGTGACGGCGGCCGGTCTGGCGCGGCATGTCCAGACGGTGATCCAGGGTGCCTTCGTCCTCGCCAAGGCTGAGGGCGGCGACGGCGCGGCCGAACTGGCCCGCGACGAACTGCGGCACCTCAGGCGATACTTCGAAATGCTGCTTGTACCGCAAAGGTAAGGCAAGAACGGGAGAATTGACGATGGCACGAATGATTTTCGTGAACCTGCCGGTGGCCGATCTGGATCGGGCCAAGGCCTTCTACACCGCGCTGGGCTTCACGCTGAACCCCGCGTTCAGCGATGAGACCGCCGCCTGCATGGTCTGGTCCGAGGCGATTTACGTGATGATCCTCAGCCATGCCAAATGGCGCAGCTTCACCACCCGCCCGATCCCCGCGCGCGGATCGAGCGAGGTTTCGCTGGCTCTGGCCGTCGACAGCAAGGATGAGGTCAACCATCTGGTCCAAGCCGGTGCAGCTCACGGCGGAACCGCCGACGTCAATCCGCCCGAAGACCACGGCTTCATGTTCCAGCGCACGATCGAGGACCCGGATGGCCATGTCTGGGAGCCGTTCTGGATGGACCCGGCAATGGCCAGCGGCGAAGCGCACGAAGGCGCCGGGGCGTGACGCGGGCAGACGATATCGAAGGCTATCACGCCGGGCTGCCCGCAGACGAGCGCGTGATCTGCGCGGCGCTGCGCAGCGAAATCGCCGCAGCCTTGCCTGGTGCGGTCGGCAAAGTCTGGCACGGCCACCCGGTGTGGTTTCTGGATGGCAACCCGGTCGTCGGCTACTCCCGCCTCAAAGGCGGAATCCGCTTGCTGTTCTGGAGCGGGCAGGACTTTGCCGAACCCGGATTGCAGCCCGAAGGAAAATTCAAGGCGGCCGAGGCTCGGTTTGCCAGTCTGGCCGATATCGATCCGGACGCGCTGCGCGGCTGGCTGCACCAGGCCCGGACGGTGCAATGGGACTACAAGAACATCGTCAAGCGCAAGGGCGTGCTTGAACGGCTGAGCTGATCGGAGAAGCCATGTCATTCCAGGCCTATCTCGACAACATTCAGGCCAAGACCGGAAAGAGCCCGGCCGACTTCAAGGCGATGGCCGCGGACAAGGGTTTCGCCACCGCGGCGGGGCTTGCGCCCGGCACGAAGGCCGGCGCCATCGTCGATTGGCTCAAGTCCGATTTCGGGCTTGGGCACGGCCACGCCATGGCAATCGTGGCGCTGCTCAAGGGTGCCAAAAAGCAAGGAGACTGACCATGCCTTATATCGACGGCTTCGTTATCGCCGTGCCTGCTGACAAGAAGCAGGCCTTCATCGATCATGCCCGCATGGCGGATTCGATGTTCATCGAGCAGGGCGCGATCCGGGTGGTCGAATGCTGGGGCGATGACGTTCCCGAGGGGAAACTCACCGATTTTCGCATGGCCGTGAAGGCCGAGGCCGATGAAACCGTGGCTTTCAGCTGGATCGAATGGCCCGACAAATCCACGCGCGATGCCTGCTTTGCCAAGATGATGGACCCGGCCAACACCGATCCGCGCATCGACATGGCCACAAACACGCCGCCGTTCGATGGCAAGCGGATGATCTTCGGCGGATTTGTTCCGGTGTTTGAAGTGACGGCACAAGGAGAAGCACGATGACCACCCTGCAAGGCAGCTGGATCTGGTACGAATTGATGACCTCCGATCTCGCCGGAGCGAAGGCGTTCTACGAAGCGGTGGTGGGCTGGTCGATGGTGCCCGGCGGCCCGGAAACCAACGACTATGGCTTCATCACTGCCGCCGACGCAGCGATGATCGGCGGCACGCTGGCGCTGACCGCGGAGATGATCGATCACGGCGCCCGGGCCTGCTGGCTTGGCTATGTGGGCGTTGATGATGTCGATGCCAGTCTGGCTGCAATCACGGCGGCGGGCGGGAGCGTACTGATGCCGGCGCGCGATGTGCCGATGGCCGGGCGGATTGCACTGGCCGCCGATCCGGGCGGCGCGCCGTTCTATGTCATGACCCCCACCCCGCCGCCAGGCGGCGGAACCAGCACCGCTTTTGCATCCGAGATCAACGGCGGCCATTGCGGCTGGAACGAGCTTCTGGCCGCCGACGCGCCGCGCGAGGTGGCGTTCTACTCCGGTCTGTTCGGCTGGACCCTGCCCGAACCGATGGATATGGGGCCGATGGGCAAATACCAGTTCATAGCCCACGACGGAGTACAAGTCGGCGCAATCATGCCGGTGATGCCGCAAACACCGGCTCCGTTCTGGAACCACTATTTCTGGGTGCCCAGCATCGCCGCAGCCAAGGCCGCGATCGAGTCCACCGGCGGACAGGTTATCAACGGTCCGATGCAGGTCCCCGGTGATGACTGGATCGTCCAGGGCATCGATCCGCAGGGCGCGTTCTTCAGCCTGGTGGGCGGTGAATGACCGAACACATCACCCTGCGATGCCAGTGCGGGGCGGTTGAGTGCACCGCACAGGGCAGGCCGTTCCTCAGCGCAGTCTGCTATTGCGATGATTGCCAGGAGGCGGCGCGGCAGATCGCGGCGACAGGCAACGGGCCGCCGGTGGCCGATCCCGACGGCGGCACCGGCCTTTGCCTGATCCGCGATGACAGGTTCAGGATCGAGCGCGGCGCCGACCTGCTGAAGCCGCATCGGCTCGAACCGGATTCGGCGACCAGCCGGATGGTTGCTGCGTGCTGCAATTCGGCGCTGTTTCTGTCCTTTTCCGATGGGCGATTCTGGAAATCGGTGATGATCGGCCGGATTGTTGGAACGCGGCCGCCAGTCGAGATGCGGCTGTGCACGCGTTATCGGGACAGCGCGCTGCCATGGCCGGATACCGCCCCGCGCCATGCCAAGTTTCCGTGGTCGGCTTTCTGGCGGGTGGCGCGGCAGTGGTTCGCGATGAAGCTTGGATGCTGAGCCTGATTGACCCCACTGATGTTCTTTGTATGTTCTAAGCGAACCAAACGGAGTCGACAATCATGGCCGCTTACACCTTCTTCACCAATCCGATGAGCCGCGGCCAGATTGCCCGTTGGGCGCTGCACGAAGCCGGGGCCGATTACGAGCAGGTGCTGGTCGATTGGGCCACCAAGCCCGCTGCCCTGCTGGCGGCCAACCCGATGGGCAAGGTGCCGACCGTGATCCACCACAGCGCCACCGGCGACAAGGTGGTAAGCGAATGCGCGGCGATCTGCGCCTATCTGGCCGAGGCCCATCCCGAAGCCGGGCTTGGGCCTTCGGCTGACGAAGCGGCGGACTATTTCCGCTGGCTGTTTTTCGCCGCCGGGCCGGTCGAGCAGGCGGTGATCACCCGCTCGATGGGCTGGGATCTGCCCAAGGACCGCGAGATGATGGCCGGCTGGGGCAGTTACGAGCGCACCATCGCCGCGCTGGAGGGCCATTTCGAAAGCAACAATTTCGTGTGCGGAAACCGCTTCACCCTGGCCGATGTCTATGTCGGCAGCCAGGTCGACTGGGGGCTGACCTTCGGCTCGATCCCGCCCAACGAAGCCTTTGTCGCCTATGCCGAACGGCTCCAGGCGCGCGATGCCTACAAGGCAGCGAAGGCGATCGACAACGCCTTGATCGAGGCGGCGAAGACATGAGCAAGTCCACGCTCTGCCTGTGGTATGACGGCACTGCGGAGGACGCGGCGCAGTTCTACGCCGCTAACTTCCCCAGTACCACCGTCGGCGCGATCAACCGCGCGCCAGCCGACAATCCTTCGACCCAGGAAGGCGCAGTGCTGGTCGTGGAAATGACCCTGCTTGGCATGCCAGCGATCCTGCTCAACGGCGGATCGACGCTCAAACACAGCGAAGCCTTTTCGATCCAGATCCACACCGACAATCAGGCCGAAACCGACAGGCTGTGGAACGCGATTGTCGGCAATGGCGGAACCGAAAGCCGGTGCAGCTGGTGCAAGGACAAATGGGGGGTGTCATGGCAGATCGTTCCGCGCGCCTTGTCCCGCTGGATGGCGGACCCTGACCCCGCCGCGCGCAAGCGCGTATTCGAAGCGATGATGGCCATGGGCAAGATCGATATCGCCGCGATCGAAGCGGCGCGGGCGGGCTGATCGCATGCTGAAACTCTACGGCCACCCGTTCTCCAGCTACACCTGGAAGGCGCTGATCGCGCTCTACGCCAATGGCACGGCGTTCGAATTCCGCCCGCTGGGCGGCGTCGATGCTGCCGACGATGCCTTCGTCGCGGCGGCCAGCCCGCAGGGCAAGTTCCCCCTGCTGGTCGATGGCGATGCGGTGGTGTTCGAGGCGACGTCGATCATTGAGCACCTGCATCTCCACCATCCAGGCCCTGCCCCGCTGCTGCCCGCCGATCCCGCCGAAGCCGCGCGGGTGCGGATGATCGACCGGGTGTTCGACAACTATGTCATGGGCATCATGCAGGAAAGCGTGGCCGAGGCGATCCGGCTGGGTGCGCTGAGCACCGAAACCCGCGCCGACGTGGAAGCCCGGCTCGACCGGTCTTATCGGTGGATCGAAGGCTGGCTGGAACACTATCCTGTCAGCGGCACAGCCACGCTGGTCGAATGCGCCGCCGCGCCGAGCCTGTTCTACGCCGATTGGGTCCATCCGATCCCGGACCATTGCCCGCGCCTCAAGGCGTGGCGTAAACACCTGCTGGCCCTGCCGCCGGTTGCCCGCTGTGTTGACGATGCCCGGCCCTATCGCGCATTCTTCCCGCTTGGCGCGCCCGACCGCGATTGAAAGGATTTCCGCCATGCACGAACTGACCGTCACCCGCCTTATCGACGCCCCGCCTGCCAAGGTCTGGGATGTGATGGTGAACCGCACCGACGAATGGTGGTGCCCGGTGCCCTGGCGGGCGGAGATGGATTTCGGCAGCCGCCGGCCGGGCGGCATGACCCTCGCCAAGATGTTCGGCCCCGACGGCGAACGCAACGACCATCCCGGCTTCATCCTGGCCTGGGACGAAGGGCGGCGTTTTGCCATGACCGATGCGATCGAGGGCGATCTGCAACCCTCCGGCCCGTTCATGCTGGGAATCTGGGAAATCGCGCCCGAAGGCAGCGGCACCCGCTATACCGCGCGGGCCCGGCACTGGACGCCTGAGGCCCGGGCCCACCATCAGGAGATGGGATTTGCCGAAGGCTGGGGCACCTGCGCCGATCAACTCAAGGCACTGTGCGAGGCGGGCTGAGACATGGACCGCAGCCTGTTCCTGAAGGCCTGGCTGCTCTGCGGCAGTCTCGACGCCGCCTATGCGACCGGGCTGACGCTGGTTCGGGGCACCGGCAATGTTGGCGGCGTGTGGCGCGGCGTGGCCAGCGGTCCGTTCGGCAATGCGGCCGACACCTGGGGTCTCGGCGGAGCATTGGCCGGCCTCGGCGTGCACTTCGCAATCATGGCAGCCATGGTCGCCATCGGCCTGTGGCTGGCGCGCCAGTCTCCGCTGGCCGGGGTCGCGCCGTGGAAGGCCGGGACGCTCTATGGCTTTGTGCTCTATGCCGTCATGTACGGACTGGTGCTGCCGCAGCGCTTCGGAGTGCCCTTCCCCAATCCGGACAAGGTCAAACTGGCCCTCGCCCTCTTCCCGCACGTCTTTCTGGTCGGGATTCCGATGTTCGTGCTGTTCAGGCGAAAGCCGCCGCTTTCCTGAGCAGCTGCCAGGCTTCGATCACCGCGCGCAGCTGCTGTTCAAAGCTCCGGTCGCCGCCGTTCCGGTCAGGGTGATACCGGCGCACCAGCACAGAATAGCGGCTGCGCAACGCGTGACGATCAGCATCGAGCGGCAGGCCGAGCACCTCCAGTGCCCGGCGTTCCTCCGGCGAAACGGCCCTGCCGTCGGCGCGCTGCGCCGGCGCACGGGTCCGCGCCCGGGCGCTGATAGCCTTCAGCGGATCGGCAAAGTCGGCCCAGCGGGGCGCAGCATCGACCCCGGCGGTGGGGTTGAAAGCGCGGCTCTCGCGGTCCCAGCCGTGGACCGGAGACTGGGCGCGCAGGATCTCCTCCGGGCTCATCCCGGCAAACCAGTCATAGCGCGCGTTGAATTCGCGCACATGATCCAGGCAGAACCAGCGGTAATCCCCCGGTCCGTCGAAACCGGAGGCGCGCGGCCCCGGTGCACGGAATTCGCCCGCCTCGGTGCAATCCGCCCATTCGCAGCCGCGCTGCGCCCCGCCGATGCGGCCATGAAATCGGTTGTGCTTCACAGCGCTTCCACATGGCGATTGTTCGGCTAGAAGTGAAGCCATGACCGGACCACTTGCCCAGGAAATGGAATCGCTGCTGCGCGCTGCCTTCGCGCCGACGCAGCTCGCCGTAATCAACGACAGCGCGCGCCACCACGGCCATGCCGGCGACGATGGATCGGGCGAATCGCACTTTACCATAGAGATCGAAAGCCCGGCCTTTGCCGGCCAATCGCG
>JABFRE010000199.1 GCA_013141325.1 Novosphingobium sp. | reverse complement strand
GCGGTCGTCCCTCTGACCACACACCCGAGCGACCGCCCATCCAGCCTGGGTTCCCGAAGCGGAACCCAGGCTGGACTTTTTTGCGTCCGCGTCGCACGCACGCGCGCCGCCCATTGGAGGGCGTTGCAGCAAAAATTTCGGAAAAATTGGTCGGGACGAGAGGATTCGAACCTCCGACCCCCACACCCCCAGTGTGATGCGCTACCAGGCTGCGCTACGTCCCGACCGGTTCCCTGCTCATCCCGCGCGCGGCGGGATCGGGGAAGCGCGCCTATAGGCAGGCCCGGCGGCGTTGGCAAGCGCCGCGAAGTCCCGTGGAAGGGACTTGAATCGCCGCGCCGCAACGCCATCTGACGCCTGCGCCGGTTGTGGGCTTTGCCCGCCCGGCGCGTTGCTATCGCCCGGCATAGCTGCTAGGCGCGCGCAATTCTGCCCGACATCATCGGGTGCCCATCACTTCAAGGCTTTTCCCGGACCCTTATGACCACCCCGACCCTTTCCATCCTCGCCGCTGCAAGCTCTGCCGGAGCGCCGCCTGCGTGGATCAGCTTCCTGCCGCTGGTCGGCATGTTCGTGATCTTCTGGTTTCTGGTTCTGCGTCCGCAGATGAAGCGCCAGAAGGATCTGCAGGCCAAGGTTGGCGGGATCAAGAAGGGCGATCAGGTGCTGACTGCCGGCGGTCTGGTGGCCAAGGTGCTCAAGGTCGATGAGCATTACGTCGATCTGGAACTCGGTCCCAATGTCCGGGTCAAGGCGGTCAAATCGACCATCGCCGATGTCGTGCCGCCGGGCGGCATTGCTCCCGCCAACGACTGACCTCCTGCTAACGAAAGCCGTCCCATGCTCGACTTTCCCCGCTGGAAACAGGTCTGGTTCTGGGCGATCACGCTGATCGCCTGCTTCGCTGCGCTGCCGTCGCTGAGTTCGTTTGCCGGCGCTGCCTGGCCATCGGCGCTGCCCGATCCGCGGATCAACCTTGGTCTCGATCTGGCGGGTGGCAGTCACATCCTGCTTGAGGCGAACCCCGAACAGGTCAAGCGCCAGCGGCTGGAATCGATGGAAGAGGATGTGCGCAACCGGCTGAAGCAGGCCGAACCGCAGATCCGGATCGGTGACATTTCCTCGAAGGACGGCACGGTCAGCTTCATCCTCGACGATCCGACCCGGATCGACGCGGCGCGCGAGCAGGTTCAGACGCTGACCAACGGCGCCCAGCTGACCGGTCAGCGCGACTGGGATCTGCAGGTGATGGACGGCAACCGCATCGTCCTGACCCCGACCCGGGCCGGGATCGATCAGGCGGTGGTCCAGGCCATGGAAACCGCGACCGAAGTGGTGCGCAAGCGGATCGACGCGCTGGGCACCCGCGAGCCGACGATCATCCGCCAGGGCAGTAATCGCATCGTGGTGCAGGTGCCCGGCCTCTCCGATCCGGCCGCGCTCAAGAACCAGCTGGGGCAGACCGCCAAGCTGGAATTCAAGCTGGTCGATACCACCGCGCTGCCCAGCGATCTGGCCCAGGGAATCGTCCCGCCCGGTGACGAGATCGTCTATTACGCCAACCCGTCCAAGGACGGCGCGGCTCCGATGGCTGTCAAGCGTCTGGGCGGGATCAAGGGCGATCAGCTGGCCGATGCCAAGCCCGGCAACGACGACCGCGACAACCAGCCGATCGTCACCATCACCTTCGATCAGCAGGGCGGAGCCAAGTTTGCCAAGCTGACCAGCGAAAACGTCAACAAGCCCTTCGCTATCATCCTCGATGGCAAGGTGATTTCTGCCCCCAACATCAACGAACCGATCATCGGCGGCACCGCGCGGATTTCGGGAAGCTTCACCGCCGATTCGGCGAACCAGCTGGCGATCAACCTGCGTTCCGGCGCGTTGCCGGTCGATCTCAAGGTGGTTGAGGAACGCTCGGTCGGACCCGATCTGGGCGCCGATTCAATCCGCAAGGGCATGATCGCCTTTGGCGTCGGCACCGGGGCGCTGATGCTGTTCATGCTGATGACCTACGGCCGGTTCGGGGTCTACACCTGCCTGGCACTGATCATCAACACGGTGATGATCCTGGGGATCATGGCCGGGCTCAACACCACGCTGACCCTGCCGGGGATCGCCGGTTTCGTGCTGACGATCGGCGCGGCGGTCGATGCCAACGTGCTGATCAACGAACGCATCCGTGAGGAGCGGGCGCGCGGGCGGCGGGTGCATCAGGCCGTGGAAATGGGCTACAAGGAAGCCAGCCGCGCGATCTTCGATGCCAACATCACCAACATCATCGCCGCGACGCTGATGTTCTTCTTCGGATCGGGTCCGGTCAAGGGCTTCGCCGTGGTGCTGGTGATCGGCATCGCCACATCGGTCTTTACCGCCGTGACGCTCACCCGCATGTGGGTGTCCGGCTGGCTGCGCCGGGCCCGGCCCAGCGATATCGTGTTGTAAGGGAACGCCCTGCGATGAAACTTCTCAAGCTTGTTCCCGACAACACCGATATTAAGTTCCTGCGTTGGCGGGTGCCGTTTTATGTCATTAGCCTGCTGCTGATGGCGGCCTCGCTGACGCTGGTGTTCACCAAGGGGCTCAACCTCGGGGTCGATTTCGTCGGCGGCCAGATGATCCGCGTGACCTTTGTCCAGACCCCGGCCGCCCCGGTGGCCGCGCTGCGCGAGGAGGTGGCCAAGCTGGGCTATGGCGAGCCGATCATCCAGCAGTTCGGCAAGCCGAATGAGGTTTCGGTGCGGATGAAGCTGCCCGAAGGATCCGACCAGGACGCCGGCCTGGCTGACCAGATGGCCCGCAAGATCACCGCCGGGATCAAGTCCGCACATCCCGATGCGCGGATCGACGGGGTCGACTCGGTTTCGGGCAAGGTCTCGGGCGAATTGTTCCGTACCGGCATGCAGGCGCTGATCTTCGCGATGATCGCGATCTCGATCTACATCTGGATTCGCTTCGAATGGCAGTTCGGGGTGGGCGCGCTGTTTGCGCTGGTTCACGATGTTACGCTGACTCTGGGCCTGTTCGCGCTGACCCAGATGGAATTCGATCTCAACATCGTCGCTGCGATCCTGACCCTGATCGGCTATTCGCTCAACGATACCATCGTCGTTTACGACCGGATCCGCGAAAACCTGAAGAAGTTCCGCCGGATGCCGCTGCCCGAGCTGCTGGATCTGTCGGTCAACGAAACGCTCAGCCGGACGATCGTCACCTCGCTGTCGGTGCTGATCACGCTGCTGGCGCTGCTGCTGCTGGGGCCGAACGTGATCTTCGGCTTCACCGCCGCGATCACGCTGGGCATTTTCGTGGGCACCTACAGCTCGATCTACATGGCTGCGCCGATCCTGATCTGGCTGAAGGTCACCTCGAGCAGTTTCGTACCGACCGAAACCGCGGTGGACCGCCAGGAACGCCTGGCCCGCGAGCGGAGCTAAACGCGCTCCGCCAGTCTCCGCCAGTGCGCCACCAGTTCCGCTGCATTGGTGTCCCAGCTGAACCTGGCAACCACGGCGCTGACGGCTTCGGGAGCAGGCGGATCGGCAAGGATTGCGGCGACCGCCAGGGCAATGTCGGGCGCGCTGCGGGGCACCAGGCGGCCCGCTATCGGATCGGTGATCAGTTCCAGCGCTCCGGGGATCGGCGTCGTCACCACCGGGGTGCCGCAGGCCAGCGCCTCCACCCAGGCGTTGGCGAGGCCTTCGCTGGCGGTCGGCAGGACAAACACGTCGGCGGCGTTGAGCACGATCGGCAGGTCACCGTGCGGCACGGCGCCCAGAAAGCGGACGCGGTCGGCCACGCCCAGCCGCTCGGCCAGGCTCTTCAGCGCACTCTCGTCCGGTCCGGTCCCGGCCAGCAGCAGAATCGCCCCGGGCAGGCCGGCCAGCGCCTCGATCACAAAACGCTGCCCCTTGCGCGGGATCAACGCGCCGACGGTAGCCAGCACCCGGGCATCGCGCGGCAGATTCAGCTGATCGCGGCACAGGCGGCGGTCATAGGGGCGGAACAGGTCCGCGTTGAGCCCGGTGCGGTGAACGGTGATCTGCTCGCGCGGCAGGCCCAGCGCGGCCATGTCATCGGCGAGGCCCTGGGATACCGCCAGCACGCCCTGGGCCACCAGCCCCGCAGCACGAACCTGCTCGCGGGTCGCGGGGGCGGTCCCCCAGTGGTGGATGTCGGCGCCGCGCGCCTTGATCGACACCGGCACGCCCAGCGCCTTGCCTACCGCGACGGCGGCCGGGCCGTCGGGGTAGAAGAACTGGGCATCGACAACGTCGAATGCAGCCTCGGCGTGCAGGCTTCGCGCCAGCGGCAGCACCGCGCGGGCCTCGGCGCGGGCGTTGCGGTGACTGCCGATCCCCGGGACCAGCCGGAACTGCGGGCGCAGGACGGCAACGCCGCCGCGCTGTTCGGCAGGCGTCAGCTGGCCCAGCGCGCGGTAGCGCGGGAGCAGCGAAAGCGGGAAGGGCGGTATCCCCAGCGGGTTGACCATCACGAGATCGACATCGCCGCGCTTCGCCACCGCCTGCATCTGCCGCTCGACGAAGACCCCGAAATTGGGGGTCAGGTCGTTGGGGTAGAGCGTTGACAGCGACAGGACGCGCAGGCGGCTCACAGCGCGCGCACCAGCATTTCCGCAACCGCCAGCCAGGCGGGATTGTCGATCACGATCTGGCGGTGGCCAGGATCGGGCGGCAGGATCGCCACCCTCTGGGCGTCGCGGTCGATCATCCGGCCAAAGGCAAAGCGCCCCCCTGTGCGCGGGGCCAGCACGTCGCGGTTGAGCAGGCGGGGAAAATCCTCGGGCCCGAACCGGCGCAGCCACACCTGATCGCCGGCGCGGTATTGACCGGCCGGACTTTCGATGGTCAGCGCCACGAGATCGCCGTCTCCCGCCAGCGCGGTCGGCAGGATCGCATCGCGCGGGGCGGGCAGGGCCTCGGCTCCTTCGGTTGTGAGGCGGGCGATGTACTTCGGCTGCTCGGCCTCGTCGCCGCGCACCAATAGCTCCGGCTCAACCTGCAACGCGGCGGCGATCCGGTTCATCCAGGTCAACGACAGCTGCCGCATCCCGGTCTCAAGCCGTCCGATGGTCTGCGCGGTGGTGGGCGGCACGCAGCGGGCCGCCACATCGGCGAGGGTCAGTCCCTTTTCGCGGCGGATATCGCGGATGCGGTTGATCATGGCCGGTTCCCTCTTAACCAATCTGGTTTTCGCTTTCCTACAGACTGGCGAATTTGGCAAGTCTGCCGCGACTCACCGCAGCAAGGGGATGGCAATGCAGCGCAGACTGGTAGAACGCGAACTGACCAGCGAAGGCCCGGCCGCGCACGCTCCGGCGAAGGGCCGGCGCAGCGTGACAGTGAACCTGGCGGAAAGCCCGCTGACCTGGCTCCACGCCCGCGGCCATCTCAGCGACGCGCAGTTCGCCGCCGGAGAGCGCCTGCGCCGCGATTTCGAAGCCGCCCAGCTATCCGCCGGCGTGACGATGCGCTGGGATCCGGTGCGGGTGCAGGGCGGGGGCGGCGAGCGCGGCCTGACCGCCACCGAACGCCAACTTGCCGCCCGCCAGCGCTTCGACGGCGCGGTGGCGCAGGCCGGACCGGGCCTGTCCGACGTGCTGTGGCGCGTGGTCTGCGCGGGCGAAACACTGCCCGATGCAGAACGCGCGCTGGCCTGGCCGGTGCGCAGCGGGAAGCTGGTGCTAAGATTGGCGCTGGACCGGGTGGCGGGGTTTTACCGGATTGGGTGATGGATAAGGTTGATTTACGGACGATGTCTAGGACGTTAGTTCGTCACTAACTAATCCAACTTTGAGAGAGCTCTGAAGAATCAGCTTTCCAACTTGTTCCGTACTTCCTCACGCCCAATGAAAAACCACTACCGCAAAGAGGACAAAGATCATCCACGGCCAGCATGGCGTAAAGGTACCGCTCACTGCCTTCGCGCATCTCAATGAACTGAGGTTCATGTATCACGAGGCGATGGCGGCAGTTGGTTCGAATTGATTCTGGAGGGAGGACCACGACAGCTTTCGATGGTAGAGTTTGCAAATTGGGTGATTCAAGCAATCGATAGCTCAAGTCTAGGGCCGAATCAGAAGCCCAACCCATCTTATCTGTGGGTCCACCCAAAATGGCCTTACTTGAGTCTAACCGAGTGTCGACGCAATATCCTGCGGGCAAGACTTTGCTTCCAGCAACGGATCTTGCGACTTCGACCATCACATCAATTCTGTCCTGTCTAGTTATGGCAGGCAAGGTTTCTTTTGAGCACGCAGCGGCGAAAGTGCCGAGGATCAACAATAGGAATAACCACAAGGACTGTCGCTTGCCCATTCGATGGTCTTACGCGATTTTCTGTACCGATCAACGTTGGCTTCCCGGACGCCTTATAAGGTCACCCCTCAGCCATCTCCGCCAGTTCCAGCCACCGCTCCTCCGCGGCGTCCTTTTCCGCACGGGCGGCTTCGATTGCCTTGGTCAGCGCGGCGAACCTGGCCGGGTCGCGGGTGTAGAGCGCGGGGTCGTGCAGCGCGGCTTCGTCGCGGGCAATCTGGGCGGCGATTTCCTCGATCCGGGCGGGGAGCAGGTCGTAGTCGCGC
>JABFRE010000273.1 GCA_013141325.1 Novosphingobium sp. | reverse complement strand
CCAGCTGCCTGAGCAGGCTGCGCACATCGCCATCCATGTCGGCATCGCGGGTGCGCAGGTCTTCGATCAGGCGGACCGCGTGGATCACGGTGGAATGATCGCGCCCGCCGAACTTGCGGCCGATTTCCGGATAAGAGCGCGGGGTCAGCACCTTGGCGAGGTACATCGCCACCTGGCGCGGACGCACAACCGCACGGGCGCGCCGCTTGCTGGCCATTTCGGTCCGGTCGACCCGGTAGAACTGGCAAACGGTGCGCTGAATCTCGTCGATGGTGATCCGGCGGCGATTGGCCGAGAGGATATCGGTCAGCTGTTCCTCAGCCAGCTGGAGCGAGACGGCCTGGCCAGTCAGCTGGGCATAGGCGATCAGCTTGTTGAGCCCGCCGACCAGCTCGCGCACGTTGCGGTTGATCGTGCGGGCCAGGAATTCCACCACGTCGGCCGGAACATGGGTCGGCGAAAAGCGCTGAAGCCGGTGCTCGAGGATCAGGCGGCGCAGTTCGATGTCGGCCGGCTGGATATCGGCGACCAGACCCATCGACAGGCGTGACAGCAGCCGCTGTTCGACCCCGTCAAGCGCCTGGGGCGCCCGATCGGCTGCAAAGACCAGCCGCTTGCCCTCTGCCAGCAGCGCATCGATCGTGTAGAGCAGCTCTTCCTGGGCACTCGCCTTGCCGATGATAAACTGGATATCGTCGACCAGCAGCAGATCGAAGCCGCGCAGCCGGGCCTTGAATTCGATTGTCTGGTTCTGGCGCAGCGCCTGGACAAATTCGACCATAAACCGTTCGGCCGAACAGTAGAAAATCCGCGCCCGCGGATGCGCCGCCAGATAGGCATGGCCGATCGCGTGCAGCAGGTGGGTCTTGCCCTGGCCCGTCGCCGCCTTGAGATAGAGCGGCGCGAACTGCGGGGTTTCGGTCGCCGCCATCCGCTGCGCCGCATTGCTGGCCAACACGTTGGCGCTGCCGGTGACGAAGGTGGTGAAGGTCAGCGAGGGATCGAGCCCGATCGAGGCCATGCCAATCGCGCCGGGGCCCATCGAGCCCAGTTCGGCCGCGGTCATGCCCAGCGCATCACCCGGCTGCGAAGGCGCACTGCCGTCATTGGCTGGACGGCGTGCGCCGTCGTCGCGTCCCAGCCGCAGACCGACCATCGCCCGGCGGCCCGGCAGCACCGAAATGCGCACGTTGCGGACATCGGGGCGCGCGATCTTCCAGGCCAGCGACAGCCGGTCGGAAAAGCGGTCCGCCACCCAGTTGGCCGAAAACTCGGTCGGCAAGAACAGATCCAGCGTGCCGGTTTCCTTGCAGAAACTGCCCAACTGGACCGGTTTGATCCACTGACTGTGAAGTTGCTGCCCCAAGTCCTTGCGCAGACCCTGGCTGATGTCAGCCCAGTCCGCAGCAAAATCGAGCGCTTCCTGTTCTTCCTTCATGCGCTCTGCGTCATTCCTGTTGATGACAGGCGCATTGCCGCGCTGTCCGCCTGTACCCGTCCCAGTCACCCGGTCCGCCCCCGATCCAAAAATCCACACCCTGCCTGCACCGCCTTTCAGCGACACAAACTGCCTGACGCCAGCGGCCCGAAGCCGGCGAAATATGCCCAAAGTTTTCTGTGATGCCCTTCGCCGGTAAACCGCCTCGGGCAGTTCCGGTCTTATGGACCAGTCGCGCCCAAGGGCAAGGCGTTCATGGTAAAAAAAGTGAAATAAATCGCCTTGACTCATCCGGACTGTGGGAATTCCAGTATTCCACAGTCAAGATATTGTTTTTGCTTCATTTAATGCCAAGACGTTGTGCGAATCGCGTGATTCCACCGGGTTAGGCCACCGCAGGCCGTGCAGCGCACCCGCAAACGAAAAAAGCCGACGGAAATCCCGTCGGCTTCGATCGTTCACTGTTCCGCTTTCGTCCCGCCCGGCCTGTCCCGCATCGGGACGAATCGGGCTGTGACGCGAATCAGAGCGAGGCGACTCGCTTGGTCAGGCGCGACAGCTTGCGCGACGCGGTGTTCTTGTGAAGCACGCCGCGGGCAACACCGCGGGCCAGTTCCGGCTGAGCGGCCTTGAGCGCTTCGGCAGCGGCAGTCTTGTCGCCACCTTCCAGTGCCGCTTCGACCTTCTTCACGAAGGTGCGGATGCGACCCAGACGGTTGCCGTTGATCTCGGCGCGCTTCTCGTTGCGACGGATGCGCTTTTTGGCTTGCGGCGTATTGGCCATTTTCGTCCTTCATTCGGCCGCCTGCAGGGCAGCCCCTTACGGTTGAATCTCGTGCAGAATTGCGGGGCACAACCGGAGTCGCTCCCGCAGGAAGCGCGGCCCTTAACTGTGGGGGCGCGAATCGTCAAGCAGTCTTGCCGGGCGGCGCACCGGCACTTGCAGACTGCGCACGTGCATGACCGGGCGGCTGCGTCTAGACTGGGCGCTCAGGGGAATAGCAGGAGTACGTCATGACAGACGCCAGCATCGCCGCTTGGGAAAGCGAGCTGAAGGCCATCCTTGAACGGATCCGGACCCATCCCTCCGCCGATCTGGCCTCCGAACGCCAGCGCGCTGTCGTGCTGGAAAAGCTGATCGGCGACTACCACCGCGCCCAGGGTTGAACTACTTCTGGCACGCGGGGCAGAGCCAGGTCGAACGCCCGCCCTGCGCAATCCGCATCACCGCCGTGCCGCAGCGGGTACAGTCCTGCCCGGTACGGTCATAGACGTCGAACTGCTTGGAAAAATAGCCCAGCTCGCCATCGGGCTGGGCATAGTCGCGCAGGGTCGATCCGCCCGCCGCAATTGCCTCGGCGATCACCCCGGTGATGGCGGGGACCAAGCGCTTCAGCGCGGCGGGTGGAACCGCGCCAGCCGCCTTGCGCGGATCGATCCCGGCACGGAACAGCGCCTCGCACACGTAGATGTTGCCGAGTCCGGCGACGATTCTCTGATCGAGCAGCATGGCCTTGATCGGTGCGCCGCGCCCGGCCAGCGCCGCCTTCAGGTGGGTGGCTGTCAGCGCGTCGCCCAGCGGTTCCGGACCTAGCGCGGCGAAGGCAGGCCAGGCATCCAGTCCGGCACTGTCAACCAGATCGACCGAGCCGAACCGTCTGGGATCACACAACGCAAGCCGGCGACCACTTTCGGTTTCGATCACCAGATGATCGTGTTTGCCAAGTTCCTCGGGCTCGATCCGCCAGCGGCCCGACATGCCCAGGTGGAACACCAGCGTCTGCCCGCGGTCGGTCTGGATCATCCCGTATTTGGCGCGGCGACCCAGACCGGTGACGGTGGCCCCGGTCATCGTCTGGCCGAGCCCTTCCGGAAACGGCCGCCGCAGGCCTTCGCGGCGCGGCTCGACCCGCGTCAACCGCTGACCAAGCAGATAGCGCGACAGGCCGCGCACGGTGGTTTCGACTTCGGGAAGCTCGGGCATGGTAACGCGCTAGGCAAGCCAGCACAGCGCGGCAATTGGTTTCGCATTGCAACTGAAAGCGCGGGGCGCTAGCACCGCCGCAACACCAACCTTCCCGGGAGAGACTTCCATGCACAGTGCCACCGTACCGGCCTTCGTCGCCATGCTCACCAGCATCAAGACCTGGCTCGACAAGGCCGCTGCACAGCAGGACGAAGCCGCGCTGATCGAGGCGCGGCTGGCGCCAGACATGTTCCCGCTCGCCCGCCAGATCCAGATCGCATCCGACGCCGCCAAGGGCGCCGGGGCGCGGCTGACCGGCGTCGAGGCACCCGCCATGCCCGACACCGAAACGACGTTCGCCCAGCTGAAGCAGCGCTGCGACAGCACCATCGCCTATCTGCAGTCGATCGACCCGGCTGCCTACGATGCGGGGCTGGGCAAGGAAGTGGTCATCACCTTTCCCAACGGCGCCGGGCTGCGCTTTGACGGGGAAACCTTTCTGACCGGGTTCGCGCTCCCCAACTTCTATTTCCACGCCAGCATGACCTATGCGATCCTGCGCGCGCAGGGCGTCGATCTGGGCAAGCAGGACTTCCTTGGCCACCTGGCGCCCTTCATGTTCCCGCCCCCGACCTGAGTGGCACAGCACCGCGCGCTTTCAACTGGCACGGCGCCGTGCTTCTCGCTAAGGCGCGGGCCATGAACGATCAGGTTTCCTTCGGTTACGAAGAGGTCAGCCCCGAGGAAAAGACCGAGCGCGTCGGCGCGGTGTTTTCGTCCGTCGCGAAAAAGTACGACGTGATGAACGACGCCATGTCGGGCGGCATGCACCGATTGTGGAAGGACAAGTTCGTGCGGCGGGTCAAACCCCAGCCGCACGAGCAGATCCTCGACATGGCGGGCGGCACCGGTGACATTGCCTTTCGCATGGCCGCGCACGGTGCCGCGATCACCGTGTCCGACATCAACCAGGACATGCTCGACGTCGGCATCGAACGGGCGATGGAGCGCGGCCTCGATACCCTGGTCTGGTCGCGCCAGAACGCCGAGGAGCTGTCGTTTCCGGATCGCTTCTTCGACGCCTACACGATCGCGTTCGGGATCCGCAACGTCACCCGGATCGATCGGGCGCTGGCCGAGGCGCACCGCGTGCTCAAGATTGGCGGACGGTTTTTCTGCCTCGAATTCTCGACCACCGAATGGCCCGGTTTCAAGGAAGCCTACGATCTCTATTCGCACAAGCTGGTGCCCAGGATCGGCGGGGCGATTGCCGGTGATCCCGACAGCTATCGCTACCTGATAGAATCGATCCGCCGGTTCCCGACCATGCCCGAATTCGAAGGCAAGATCCGGCAGGCCGGTTTCGTCCGTACCCGGGTGGAGCCAATCCTGGGCGGACTGGTCGCGATCCATTCGGGATGGAAAATCTGAAGTGACCCGCCCTTCTACGCATCTTCTGCGGCTGCTGCGCTGGGGCCGCATACTCGCGCGCCACGGCGCGCTGCGCGGGATCGAGCGCGACATCAACACGCCTCCGCAGGTTCGGCGGCTGTGCCGGATCGCACGGTTCGGAACAATGCAGCCCAAGGTTCCAGACTATGCCGGCGCCTTTCAGGCGATCGGCCCAGCCGCGATCAAGCTGGGGCAGGCGCTGGCGACCCGGCCCGACATCGTCGGCGAGGATGTCGCGCGCAATCTGCTGAGCCTCCAGGACGATCTGCCCCCGGTCGACTTCGTGCTGATCCGGCGCGAGATCGAAGCGAGCTTTGGCAAGCCGCTGGAAAGCCTGTTCCGCTCGGTCAACGAAATGCCGGTCGGGGCGGCTTCGATCGCACAGGTCCACAAAGCCGTCACCACCGAAGGCCGCACCGTGGCGATCAAGGTCCAGCGCCCCGGCATCCGCGACAAGCTGGCCCGCGACATCGACACCTACGAATGGGCCGCCGCCCATCTGGAAGCGCTGGGCGGCGAGGCGGCCCGGCTGCGCCCGCGTCTGGTCATCGCCAATTTCAAGCGCTGGACCGCGCGCGAGCTCGATTTGCGGCGCGAGGCGGCTTCGGCGTCTGAATTGGCCGAGGCGATGCAGGGCCATGCCGGATACCGGGTTCCGGCGATCGACTGGGACCGGACCAATGGGCGGGTTATGACGCTCGACTGGGTGGAAGGGACCAAGATCAGCGAGATTGAGGCCCTGCGCGCCGCCGGGCACGACCTGCCCCGGCTGGCGGGACGGCTGGTCATCGCCTTCCTGACCCAGGCGATCAGCCACGGCAATTTCCACGCCGACATGCACCAGGGCAACCTGTTCGTCGAAGCCGATGGGACCATCGCCGCGATCGATTTCGGGATCATGGGGCGGATCGACAGGCGCGCGCGGGTGTGGCTGGCGGAAATCCTCTATGGCCTGACCACCGGCAATTACCGCCGCGTGGCCGAGATCCATTTCGAGGCGCAATACGTTCCAAGTTACCATTCGGTCGACGAATTCGCGACGGCGCTGCGCGCGGTGGGTGAACCGATGCGCGGCAAGCCGGTGAGCGAGCTGTCGGTCGGACAGATGCTCGACGGGCTGTTTGCGATCACCCGCGATTTCGACATGCAGACCCAGCCGCACCTGCTGCTGCTGCAAAAGACGATGGTGATGGTCGAAGGGCTGGCGACCCAGCTCGATCCTTCAATCAACATGTGGGATGTCTCCGGCCCCTTCGTGAAGGGCTGGATCCGCGACGAGCTTGGTCCGGAAGCGGCGATTGCCGAGCGGGTGCGCGAAAACGCCCAGACCCTGCTGCGCCTGCCCGATCTGGTCCGCCGGATCGAAGACAAGTTCCCGGCCAAGGGCGGCGCTCCCGAAGCGCCGCCGCTGCCTGAAGTGGAGCTCATCTGGGACCGCCGCCGCACCGGGGGCGGATGGCTGGGCTATGCCGCCGCCCTGGCCGCAGGCGGCGCGGCGATGTGGGGCGCACAAGCACTGGGCTGGCTGGGCTGATCCGGTGGAGCTCGACAGCCTCATCAGCCATTTCTTCGGCACCGACGATCCGGCGAGCCTGAGCGAGGCCGAATTCGCGCGGGCGCTGGAAAAGCTGACTATCGCTTTCGGGGTCGAGCGCGAGCCGGGCCGCAAATTTGCGCTGTGGACTCTGCTCCATGCATTTGACCTCGCCCCGCTTCCCGCCGAGGCCTTCGCCAAGGAACCCCAACTCAAGTCCGCAGCAGAGGACTACCTCTCCGCTGCGTTCCGGCTTGAGCGTTTCGGGGACGGCGCATGACCCGGCCCGCGGTGCTGTTCGTCTGTCT
>JABFRE010000117.1 GCA_013141325.1 Novosphingobium sp. | reverse complement strand
CGGCAGCCCGTTAGCGAATTCTTAATTCGTGAACGCCTAAATCCCGCCGATCCTGGGGCAAAAATGGGGTTCATGTCCGTGAACGCGAATAAGGCTGCACAGCGCCGCATCGGGCGGCTTGTCCCTGATCGGTCGGGCAGCGTTCTGCCGCTTGCCGCCGTCGGGGTGTTCGTCATGGCGGCGCTGGCCGGCGGTGCGGTCGACATGGGGCGGGCCTACCGCATCCAGAACCGTCTGCAGAACGCCTGTGATTCCGGTGTGCTGGCCGGGCGCCGCGCGGTGACCAACAACGGCTATGATGCAAATGCCCAGGCCCAGGCGCTCAACTATTTCAACATCAACTTCGATGAGACGCAGCAGGGCTCGAAGACCACGGTCTTCCTGACCTCGTCCGACAACGTCGGCAAGGCGATCGGCGGCAAGGCCAGTACCCAGATGCCGATGATCCTGATGCAGCTGTTCGGTTCGCCCAGCATGACGATCAGCGCCAACTGCGCTGCTACCATGGGCGTCGGCAATTCGGACGTGACGCTGGTGCTCGATACGACCGGCTCGATGTCCGGCAGCATTTCCGGGGCGTCGTCGCGCATTGCGGCGCTGCGCACCGCGATGAACAATTTCAACGCCACCATCGCCACCGCTACGCAGGGCACCAACGCCCGCGTGCGCTATGCGATCGTGCCGTTCAGTTCGGCGGTCAACGTCGGGCGCGTTCTGCAAACCCGCAATCCGGACTGGTTGGTGGACTATTGGGCGGTTGATTCCGCCGTTCCGGTCTTCGCCGATACCGTCAAGGTCCGCTACAAGAAGGCCAAGATCGATCTGAACAGCGAAGTCATCAGCTTTTCGGGCGCGCCCAATTCGGGCTGGGCGGCCTATACCGCGCAGGCCTATCCCGATGGAACCAGCTGCACGGCCGCGCTTCCTGCGCCAACGGCGTGGACCGATTGGGGTACGCCAACCGTTACGACCAACAACACGTCGAATGGCAACGGTACCAACTATCCGACGACCAAGACGGCGCAGCCGCAGCGGGCCACGTTCTACACCTGCTCGCCCGTTGGCAGCACCTACTACCGCTATTCCTATATCAAGACCCGGACGCGCTCGACCTATGTCTACGTGACCAATCCGCTCACCGATCCGGTAACGAGCACCACCCCGTCGACGGCGTTCAGCCACGCCGACTACCGCCTGGTCGGGTTCGACACCAGTTCCTACAAGAACTTCAACGCGGTAACCACGCCAACTGGCACGTCCGGCAGCAACGCCAATGGCTCGAACATCACCTCGACCTGGTCGGGCTGCATTGAAGAGCGTCAGACGGTATCAAGCACCAGCATCAGCTTTTCGGCCGTAACCGGCATGTCGCCCACAGGCCTGATCGATCTGGATATCGATTCCGAACCGACCAGCGATCCCGCCACCAAGTGGGCGCCGATGTGGAATTCTGTGGCCTTCACGCGCAACAGCCTTGGGGTTGGCACAACCGGCGCTCGCCCGGGCGGCCCCTGCCCGTCTGAGGCATCCTTGCTGGCACCGATGACCACTGCCCAGTTCACCGCCGCCGCCAATGCCCTTAACCCGACCGGCAACACCTACCTCGATGTCGGCCTGCTGTGGGGCGCGCGGTTCAGTTCGCCCGATGGACTTTTTCAGGACATCGTCAACGAAGCTCCGACCAACGGCGGCACCGTCAACCGCCACCTGGTATTCATGACCGACGGTGACATGAACACGTCCAACACCGCCCAGACAACCTATGGGATCGAAGATCTCGATCGCCGCGTGACCACCGATGGCAGCGGTGCCGGCGGCCTTGGCGATTCCAATCACAGCAAGCGCTACCGCGCGATCTGCGACGCGATCAAGGCCAAGGGCATCCGGATCTGGGCGATCCAGTTCGACGATACCCTGCCTTCATTGCAGGCCGACCTTGCCTACTGCGCATCGCCGGCCAGCGCCTTTCAGGCGAAAAGCGCGAGCCAGCTGAACGCGGCGTTTCAGGAAATTGCCAAGCAGGTTGGCGAACTGCGGGTGCTGTCATGATCCGGCGGCCCCGCCACCTGCGGCCGCTGCGCGGCCTGGTTGCCGATCGCGAAGGGGTGACGGCACTGGAATTCGCGCTGATCGCGCCGACCTTCATGTTCATGATGATCGGCTCGCTCGACCTTGGCCAGATGGCCTATGGCTCGGTGCTGCTCAACGGCGCGGTGGAAAAGGCGGCGCGCGATTCGACGCTGGAAACCGCGAATACCAGCGCCGCCGATACCATGGTCAAAGGCATGGTCAGCCCGATCCTGCCCAATGCCAACTTCACCTCGACCCGGACCAGCTACTTCGACTTTGTCGACGTCGGTCGGCCGGAGCGCTGGAACGATGGCAACGCCGACGGCACCTGCAACAACAGCGAAGCCTATGTCGACGAGAACATCAACGGCCACTGGGACAACGACATCGGTCTTGACGGCAACGGCGGCGCCAACGACGTCATCGTCTACAAGGTTACGGTCAAGTACAAGGCGTTGATCCAGATTCCGCTGGTCCCCACGGCCTGGTACAACCGGACGCTGAGCGCGACCACGGTCAAGAAGAACCAGCCGTTTGCCTATCAGGAAGGCTATGGCTCCAATTCGGGGGTGTGCTCATGATCGCCCTGCGTACCCGTTTTGCCGGATTTCTGGGCAGGCTTGGCCGCAACCAGTCGGGCGTGGCCTTCCTCGAATTTGCACTGCTTTTCCCGATCCTGATGTTCCTCGGCATGTACGGGATCGAACTGGCGCGGATGTCGATGATCACGATGCGTGTCAGCCAGATCGCGCTTGCCGTGGCCGACAACGCGTCGCGCATGGAACAGACCAACAATTCGGCCGTGGCGCCGACCGTTACCGAGGCGGACATCACCTCGGTGCTGATCGGCGCGACCAAGGAAGGCGCGGGCTTCAACTTTGCCGGCAACGGGCGGGTGGTTCTGACCAGCCTGGAAAAGCACCCGACCAGCTCCAAGCAGTACATCCATTGGCAGCGCTGCATCGGCTCGCTGGCCAAGGCGTCGAAGTACGGGAACGAGACGACGCTCAACGGGATCAACGGACCGACCATCACCTCGCTGGGCAGCGGTGCCACCAAGGCGATCGCACCCGACAACATGGGGGTGATGTTCGTGGAGGTCTACTACAAGTATTCGGGGATCTTCGGTGCGATGTTCGTCCAGGACACCGTGTTCAAGCAGGAAGCCGCCTACATCGTCCGCGACATCCGTGACTACCGCCACAATCAGACCCCGGTGGTGACGCCCAGCGGCACCAAATCCGGTTGCTGACCGGCCCCGACCGGCCTGACTTCGCATGCAGATCTATCTTCTCGGCCTGATGCTGCTGGCGCTTGCTGTGACGCTGGTCGCGATCGTGCGTCTGGTGATCGGCCGCCGCCGCGCGGGTGAGCCCTGGCTGGCCTTCGGACCCGAAGGGGCCAAGCGCGAGCCGGTGTTCAAGGTTGCGCCCAAGCCGGCGCTCACGCAGGGGCGCGTCGCCACTTATCTCGATCCGGCGCCCGAAACCCCGTCGCCCCGTGCCGGGCCCGGCCTTGGCAAGCGTTCGTTCCCGGGTGGCGATCCCGCTGCTGCGCCGCGGATGCCAGGCAGGCTGCCCGCACAACTGCCGCCCCGGCCCAAGGCCGCGCCCGAAGGGGCGCTGGCGTCCGACGTCGAAGCCCGGCTTGCGTGGGCATTGGACCTGCTCCAATCCGGCAAGATCCCGCTCGAATCCTACGTCCGGATTGTCGAATCCGAGCGCGATCAGGCCAAGATAAAACTGGCCCGGCTGAACGAGGACGGCAGCGCCGATACCGATCAGCGCGCCAGCCTGGCCGCCGCGCTGGAGGCGCTCGGCTGGTGCCTCGATTGGGCGGAAGTGCGGGCGCGCGCCGCTTGATCTAAAGCGGCTGCCCGTCGCGGTCGCGGTAGATGTCGCGGCGCCCGACATGGTTGGCGGGGCCGACAAAGCCATCCGCTTCCATCCGTTCCACCCATTTGGCGGCGGTGTTGTAGCCGACTCCCAGCTGGCGCTGGAGCCAGCTTGCGCTGGCCTTCTGGCTTTCGAACACGATCTGGCAGGCCTGCCGGTACTTGCGCTCTTCGGGCGCGTCGCTGGCGGTGGCGTCAAGGTCGTCGAAGCCGAAGCCGCCGTCCTCGGGCTCTTCGGTCACGCTGTCGACATATTCCGGGCTGCCCTGCGCGCGCCAGAAATCGGCGATCCGCTCAACCTCCTCATCGCTTACGAACGGGCCGTGGACGCGTTTGATCGGATCGGTGTTGGGCTTGTAGAGCATGTCACCCTTGCCCAGCAGCTGCTCGGCGCCCTGTTCGCCCAGGATCGTGCGGCTGTCGATCCGGCTGGTGACCGCAAAGCTGATCCGGGTCGGCAGGTTGGCCTTGATCACCCCGGTGATGACATCGACCGACGGGCGCTGGGTGGCCATGATCAGGTGGATCCCCGCCGCGCGGCTCTTCTGACTGAGCCGCTGGATCAGCACTTCGATTTCCTTGCCGACGGTTACCATCAGATCGGCCAGCTCATCGACGATCACCACGATCTGCGGCAGCACCTGATAGTCGAGCTGCTGCTCCTCGAACAGTTCTTCGCCGGTTTCAGGATCGAACCCGATCTGGATCCGGCGGCCCAGCGGCTTGCCCTTGGTCTGGGCTGCGCGGATCTTGTCATTGAAGCCCGAGATGTTGCGCACGGCGAGCTCGCTCATCATCCGGTAGCGGCGCTCCATCTCTTCGACCGCCCACTTCAGCGCGCGCACCGCCTTGGCCGGTTCGGTCACCACAGGGGAGAGCAGATGCGGGATATCGTCGTAGCTCTTGAGCTCGAGCACCTTGGGATCGACCAGAATCAGGCGGCACTGCGCCGGGGTCAGCCGGTAGAGCAGCGAGAGCAGGATCGTGTTCAGCCCGACCGATTTGCCCGATCCCGTGGTGCCCGCCACCAGCAGGTGCGGCATGGTGGCCAGATCGGCGACGATCGGCGCGCCGGCGATGTCCTTGCCCAGGATGATCGGCAGCAGGCCTTTGGCTCCGGCGAACTGCTCGCAGGCGACCAGTTCCTTGAAGCTGACCATCTGCCGGTCGGCGTTGGGCAGTTCGATCCCCATCACTGTCCGCCCCGGAATGGCGGAAACGCGGGCGGAAATCGCGCTCATGTTGCGGGCGATGTCGTCGGCCAGGCCGACCACGCGGCTGGCCTTGATGCCGGGGGCAGGTTCCAGCTCGTACATCGTCACCACCGGGCCGGTGCGCACTGCGGTAATCTCGCCCTTGACGTTGAAATCGTCGAGCACGGTTTCCAGCAGGCGGGCGTTGCGCTCCAGCGCCAGCTTGTCGATCTTCTGCGCAGAGCTGGGCGGGGGGTCGTGGAGCAGGTCGAGGCCCGGCAGCTCGAAGCTGTCGAACAGATCGCCCTGGCGGCTGGAACCCGATAGCTGGGCTGGCCGCACCGGGCGGGTAGGATCGCTGATTTCCGGCGGCTTGCGCGGAGCGGCCAGCGGGACAGGCGCAGCTCCGCGCTCTTCGCGCACATCTTTCTTGCGCACCGACGGCAGCGGAATGGCATTGCCGATCTCCACCATACGCGAGCGACGGCCCAGCAGGCCGGGCAGGGTTAACAGGCTGCCCCAGTCGATCGCAAAGACCAGCCCCGCCAGGATCGCCCCGCCGGTCAGGCAGGCCACACCGGCCGCCAGGATCGCCCAGACCCGCGCGCCCTGGGGAAGCTGATCGGCCAGCCAGCGCACCGCGCCTTCGCCCAGCAATCCGGCAATTCCGCCCCAGCCGGCCGGCAGGGTGCTGTCCGTGTCGATCATCAGCGAGATCGTCGTGGCGATCAGCGCCATCGCCAGCAGCAGTACTCCGACCGGGCGCCACCAGGCATGGTTCGCGTGCGGCAGGTCCTGATCCTCCTCCTCGATCAGCCGCCACAGCTTGCGCGCCATGACATAGAGCATCGGCAGGAACAGCACCGAAACCAGCCCGAACAGGAACAGCGCCCGTTCGGCCGCCCAGGCACCGGGAAGGCCCATCCAGTTCTCGACCGTTCCGCCCGCCGCCGTCGATATCGCCGGGTCGGTCTGCTGGTAGGTGACCAGCGCCACGGCCAGGAACACCATTCCCGCCAGCAGCGCCAGGGCGCCGCCGATCTCGGCGCTGCGCCGAGCTGCGCGCTTCATCGCCGCGCGCCAATCGACGCGCGCGCCGCGCTGCCCGGCGGAAATCGGACGTGTAGCCATGCTGCTCCCCTTGGTCTCGCCCGCGTTATGCGCCCAGCGGCGACTCCGCGTCAAGAATCCAAGGGAATCAGCCGAGTCGCTTCATCGCAAAAAGGCGTCGATCGCGGCCCAGCGGGGCCAATCGGCACCGCGCGCGCGGGCGGCGTCCATTCCGCCAAGCGCCACGACCGGGGTCGGCGAACGCGCCGCCAGCAGGCGAAAGCGCACCGGACCGAGCACGGCGCCACCCGGGTGCGAACGGGTAGGAAAGACCGGGGACAGCAGCACGGCATCGGTGCGCCCGGCGCGACCGATCTCGCGCAGCGAATGGACCGTGACCAGGCGGAACAGCGCCGGACCGCGCGCCAAGCGCGGGGCCGGACCATAGGCCCCATCGGCGCCCCAGCGCCGGGCCTGCGCCGCGCTTCCGGCCAGGATCGCCAGG
>JABFRE010000164.1 GCA_013141325.1 Novosphingobium sp. | reverse complement strand
CCTTTCTGAACGGCAACGCGATTACGGCCGCCTTTGTGGTCGAGGATCCCGATGAGCCCTGTCTCAATCCGATCGGCATCATCCATATTCACGAGCTGTTGCGGCATGGGTTGAGCTGAGCCGGCGGTATGGCGGCTGATTTTGCAATTATCATTCCGGCTCGTTATGCATCGCAGCGCTACCCCGGAAAGCCGCTGGCGCTGTTGCGCGGCGCTTCGGGCGAGGCGCGCAGCCTGATCCACCGGACCTGGATGCTGGCTTCGGCAATCGCCGGACCGGACCGGACCTGGGTGGCCACCGATGACTCGCGCATTGCCGACGCGGTGTCCACGTTCGGTGGGAATGCCGTGATGACTCCGTCTACCTGTCGAAACGGAACGGAAAGGTGCGCTGCGGCAATGAAGCGATTGGGAAGCATCGCGCCGATCGTGGTCAATCTTCAGGGCGATGCGCCCCTGACCCCCGCATTCGTTGTTCCCGAGCTGGTCCGGCAACTCACCGCCGATCCGGATGCCGCGATGACCACGCCCGCCGTACCCTGCACGCCGACCGTCTACGATCATCTGGTCAACGATCAGGCAGCAGGGCGGGTTGGCGGCACGACCGTGGTCTTCGATGGCGCCATGCGCGCGCTCTATTTTTCAAAGCGGGTCATCCCGCACGTCGCGGTGTCAGATGACCAGGCGCATCGCCATGTGCACCTGCACCTGGGGGTCTATGCCTATCGACCCGATGCCCTGGGCCGCTACGCGGCGCTTGCGCCATCCCCGCTCGAACAGGTTGAAGGACTTGAACAGCTGCGATTTCTGGAGGCCGGAGAATCCGTCAGGATCGTGCCGACGCCGGCCCCCGGTTGGGACTGCATCGAACTGAACAATCCTCAGGATATCCCGGCAATCGAGGCTATCATGGCCCAACGCGGCATCGAGTGAAGGAGTGCCAAGCGCCATGGATAGCGTAACGCTGAACAATGGATTGGCCTTTGCCAATGATCGGCCGCTTGCAGTGATCGGCGGGATGAACGTGATCGAAGATCGCGACACGCTGTTCGAAGTGGCCGGCACCCTGGCGGAAGTCTGCGCGCGACTGTCCGTTCCCTTCGTGTTCAAGGCCAGCTTCGACAAGGCCAACCGTTCGTCAATCGGTTCCTATCGCGGGCCGGGACTGCGGGCCGGTCTTGCCTTGCTGGGCGAAATCAGGGACCGCTTCGGCATTCCGATCCTGACCGATGTTCACGAACCAGGTCAGGCCGAGGCAGCGGCCGAGATCGCCGATATTCTTCAAGTGCCCGCCTTTCTGGCCCGTCAGACCGATCTGGTAATCGCCGCAGCACGCACCGGCGCGGTGCTGAATATCAAGAAACCCCAATTTCTGGCCCCCGCGGAGATGCCCAATATTCTTCGCAAATGCCACGAAGCGGGCAATGCCCGGGTGCTGCTGTGCGAACGGGGGACCAGTTTCGGCTACAACAACCTGGTGGTCGACATGCTGGGGATCGATCTGATGAAGCCGATGGCGCCGGTTGTCTTTGACGTGACCCACGCCTTGCAGAAGCCGGGCGGTCTCAGCGACCGGGCCGATGGGCGCGGCGATCAAGCGGCGGCGTTGGCGCGGGCGGGGGTTGCCGTGGGCATCGCCGGGGTGTTCGTTGAAGTTCATCCCGATCCGGCAAAGGCTTTGTGCGACGGACCCTGCGCGCTTCCCCTGGCTGAGTTTGAACCGCTATTGCAGCAATTGCGCGCGGTCGATGCTGCCGCGAAGGGATGACAAACCGCGTTGCACAAGGCCTGCACGGCCCGCCATTTTTGCGCATTCCGCCGTTTCCGGGCGCGCGGGCGGCGGCGCTGGCCCGGGCCGGGTCGTGTGCGGTGAACGGGCCCGAGCTCGTCGGGTTGCTGCGGTGCGAGCGGGTGGGCGGTCGGTTCTGGGGGCCGCTCGCCGTCCTTCCGCCAGGCTGCACGGCCGTCCTGGCACCGGACAGCGCGGCGCAGCTTCGGCTGATGTTGCAGCAGGAGGACCATCGGGCGATAGCGGTACTGGCGCAACCCGACATCGCGGTGCCCGGGGGAATCGCCCGGATCGATCCCGCTTGTGATCTGTGGAGCCTGGCTGAATGTGCTAGCCGCGTACGCGCCGGCGCGGGCCAGGAAATCGCGCTGGTTGCTGCGCTGGTCGGAACGCCCGTGGTGGTCGATGGGCCGGGCACCTATGCCGGATGCGATGTGGATGCCGCGGATGCGGCTGCGCGGACCATTGGCGCATGGCGGTACGTCTGCCCGTTCAGCGGTGATGATCTGACCGCAGCGCAGGCCGCGGGCCTGCTTGGCGATTGGCGTCGGCTGCTTGATGCAAACCGCGCGACCGATGCCGTTCTGGGTGTGGCGCCGTGGAAACGGACAACGCTCGATGCGCTGTTGTGGGATGGAACCGGCCCCGTTCGGCACAGGCGCTGGACGGGGCGCGGGATCGGCCGCGGATCGCGGGTGCTGGCCTGGAAATCGCGCACGCCCCCGCGCGTCCTGGCGGAGGTGGAGGCCCGTGGCGCTCGGTTGGGCGAAATCGAGGACGGCTTCATCCGGTCGTCCGGCCTGGGCGCGAACTGCGTCCCGCCGCTGTCGGCGATTGTGGACTGGAGCGGTGTCTACTTCGACCCCGCTACGCCGAGCGAGCTTGAGAACGTGCTCGAAGAGGGCGAGATCGACGAACTGTTGATTAAGCGGGCTGCGATGCTTCGTGTCCGCCTCGTTCAGGCAGCGATAAGCAAGTACGCGCAAGGTGCAGGGCAAGCGATTCGTCCATGTAATGACCGTCGCAGGGTTCTGGTTACGGGGCAGGTTGAAGATGATCGTTCAATCATCAGTGGCGGCGGATCGGCGTCGAACCTTGATCTACTCAAACGCGCACGTGCGCTGGAGCCGGATGCCTGGATCCTCTACAAGCCGCACCCCGATGTTGAGGCCGGTCACCGCAAGGGCCATCTGCCCGAAGCCGAAATATTGCGCCACGCCGATGAAATCGAACGCGGCCCACCCATCGCGCGCCTGCTGGACACCGTCGATGCGGTTCACGTCATCACGTCGCTTGCCGGTTTTGAGGCATTGCTGCGGGGCAAGGCCGTGACCACTCATGGCATTCCCTTTTACGCTGGCTGGGGGCTGACCCGCGACCTGGCTGCTGTGCCAGCCCGCCGCTCGCGGCGGCGTTCGCTTGACGAATTGGTCGCGGCGACATTGCTTCTCTATCCGCGTTACCTCGATCCGGTTACAGGGCTTCCCTGCCGGGCCGAGATTCTGGTCAACCGTTTCGAAAGTGGTGAAATTCGGGTGAAGTCTGCTCTCATTACGCTTCGGGAATGGCAGGGGCGGCTGCGGCTGGTCTGGCAGCAGGCACGGGGACGCCTGCGGTGACGGTACAACGCATCCGCCCGCGCAAGTTCCTGTTCCTTCAGGGCCCGCCGGGGGCTTTTTTTGCCCGCCTTGCTGCGGCCCTGCGCGCGCGGGGCCATGAGGTGCAGCGGATCAACCTGTGCGGAGGGGATCGATATGATTGGCCCCATGACGGGGTCGATTACCGCGGGCCGATGGGCGATTGGCCAATGTTCTTTGATCGCTTTGTGTGCCGCTATGCGATTACCGACCTGGTCCTGTACGGCGATTGCCGACCCTTGCACAAAGCGGCGCTGCGCATGGCCCAGCTGCGCGGTGTCCACATTCACGTGTTCGAGGAAGGCTATATCCGCCCGCACTGGATGACGCTGGAGCGCGATGGGGTCAATGGCCACTCGCCGCTGGAGCGCGACCCGGCCGCGATTATGGCCGAAGCACAGTGGCTGCCTCCGGTGCCCCGGCAAGAGCCGATCGTTGCCGATCAGGGGCGCCGTGCGCGCGACAGTTATTGGCATTATCACCACGTCGTCACCGGCAAGCTGCGCTTCCCGTTCTACCGGACCCATCGGCAGGGATCGATTGTTGTCGAAGGGATCGGCTGGGGGCTTAAACTGCTGCGGCGCAAGCGCCGCGCCCGAGAGGCAGACGAAACGCTGCGGAATGTGGCCGGAAGGCCGTGTTTTCTGTTTCCGCTGCAATTGACGGGTGACTACCAGATTCGCGCGCATTCGCCGTTCGGTGCAATGCATGTCGCGGTCGAATATGTGCTCGAGAGTTTTGCCCGCTTTGCCGATCCCGAAACGCTGCTGCTGATCAAGGAGCATCCGCTTGACGGCGGGTTACGGAACTGGAAACGGACGATTGATCGCGTTGCCCGCAACCTGGGCATTGCCGAGCGTGTTCACCACATCGACGGCGGTGATCTCGGAGCGTTGGCCGAAGCAGCACTGGGGATGGTCTGCGTCAATTCGACCTCGGGCACGCTGGCGCTTGAAGCCGGCATGCCGGTGGTGGTGCTCGGCGATGCGGTATACGATGTTCCGGGTGTCACCCATCAGGGCGGGCTCGACACATTCTGGACCCGGCCCGAACTGCCCGACCGCACACTGTACGAGGCCTTCAAGCAGATCCTTCATGCCAAATGCCTTGTTCACGGCGGGCTGGCGAGCGAATCGGGCATAGAGATTCTGGTGCGCGGCAGTGTCGAGCGGTTGCTCAGCGATGACATCCCGGCCGCGACGTACCCGCAGGCCAAGCCTGCGCGGACAGACGACGTCCGGCTGCGCGCCTAGCCGGTGATGGGCGAAGGGGTGCCCGCCGACGCTCGCCGGCCGTACGTCATCGATGTCAGCCGGCTGATCTGGCGGACATGGTCGGGGCGCCTGCCGACGGGCATCGACCGCGTCTGTCTCGCCTATCTTGATCATTTTTCCGGCCGCGCACTCGCGCTGGTACAGCGCGGCCGCTTTCGGCTGGTGCTTGACCGTGCAAGCAGTGATTCACTCTTTGCCCTGTTGCGCGGCGGTTGCGGGGCAGGCTTCCGCAGACGGTTGACGGGGCTGCTGGCGCGGGCGGCCGTCGGCAAACGGTGCCGCGAACTGTCGGGCAAGATTTACCTCAATGTGGGACATACCGGACTCAACAGTCGCGGCTTGGGTCCTTGGTTGCGCGCGGGCGGCCTCCGACCGGTCGTGCTGGTACACGATCTTATCCCGATCACCCATCCGCAGTTTTCCCGCCCGGGCGAGGCCGAACGTCATCGTCAGCGGGTGCTTGCGGTCCTGGACTGGGCCGATGGTATCATCGCGAACTCGGCGGCGACCCGCGACAGCCTTGCGCGTTTCGCGGCGCAGAGCGGCCGCGCCTTGCCCGAAACCACAGTGGCCCTGCTGGGCTGCGATCCGGTTGCGGCGCCGACAGCGATCAAAACGCCGGATCGGCCGTGGTTCGTCGTCGTGGGAACCATCGAAGCGCGCAAGAACCACGCCTTTCTGCTGCGGCTTTGGCAAGATATTGCAGCAAAGCGGGGAAGCGGTGCGCCGCTGCTGGTCCTGATCGGTCAGCGCGGCTGGGAGGCAGACGAAGCCTTTGCCTTGCTCGATCGGTCAGGGCAGTTGGCGGCCCACGTACTCGAACTGGGAACCTGCAGCGACGGTGCGCTCAGTGCTTGGCTAAAGGGGGCCCGTGCCCTGTTGATGCCGAGTCTGGCTGAAGGGTTCGGTCTCCCGGTGGCAGAGGCATTGGCGCTTGGCACTCCGGTTATCGCCACGGATCTTCCGGTTTACCGCGAATTTGCGGGCGACATTCCGCTCTATCTAGCTGCATCGGATGCGGCCCGCTGGAAGCAGGCGATCGAGTCCTTTGCCGCCGATTGCGCGGAACGCAACCGTCAGCACGCCCTTGCCGCCCAGTACGCGCCGCCAAGCTGGGCCGCACACTTCGCCGCGGTCGATGCCTGGCTTTCCCGATTCCTTGCCTAGGCAAACCCTTCCGCCAGGAACCGATCGGCCAGCCCCGCCAGCAGCGCCGCGCCGCGCGGCAGGGCGGTTTCGTCCAGCATCATCCGGGTCGAATGGATCCCCTCGCAGGCGTGATAGTCCGCCCCTTCGGGCGCGACCCCCAGGAAGAACATCGCTCCCGGAATCTGTTCGAGCACGTAGGAAAAATCTTCCGCTCCCATGATCGGGCGGTCCAGCGCGCGCCAGGCCGGATCGCCGAACAGCGCGCGGGTGGTCCGCGCGCCGAGTTCGACCGCGCGGGCATCGCAGATCGTCACCGGAAAGCCCGGGGTCACTTCGGCCAGCGCCGTCATGCCGTGGGCTTCGGCGATTCCGCTCGCAACCTGCCGGACGGTATCGTGCAGCCTGGCGCGGTGGCGCGGCGACAGCGAGCGCAGCGTGCCGCGCAGGGTGGCGGTATCGGCGATGACATTGTGGGTCGTGCCCGCGTCGATCCGGGCAATGGTGCAAACCACCGGATCGTGGGCATCGAACTGGCGGGTGACCGCGCTTTGCAGCGCCAGCACGATCTCCGCCGCGACCGGCACCGGATCGAGCGCGAAGTGCGGCATCGACGCGTGGCCGCCGCGTCCGCGCACCACGATCTCGAACGGATCGGCTGCCGCCATCAGCGGACCGGCCCGTCCTGTCACCAGCCCGTGCCGGGCATTGGGCATGACGTGGAGCGCAAAGGCCGCATCGGGCAGCGGACGGCCTGCAGCGCCGCCAAGCAGCCCGTCGTTCAGCATGTGGCGCGCGCCGTGGTGGCCCTCTTCGCCCGGCTGGAACATGAAGCGGACCTCACCCTTCAGCGAATCGCGCCGCTCGCACAGCAGGCGGAC